>JBHIDD010000045.1:0-12354 GCA_046759925.1 Kiloniellaceae bacterium | reverse complement strand
AGCGCTTCACCCGAGGCCGCCGCACCGGAGGCCAGCGCCGGCGAGGAACCGGCGGCCGACGCGGCCAAAGCGCAGGCTTCGGCGGCGGAGCCCGGCGAATCAACCAAGGCGGGCGCCTGACCGCCGGGAACGCGAATTGTCAAGCGGCGGCGTTGCGGCCGTTTCCTTGAAATTTCAATATGTCGTGATTGTTTTTTGAGAAAAAAGGTGAGTTATGTCCGAGATCGCTGCTGCGCTGGTCAAGGAGCTGCGCGAGACCACGGGCGCCGGCATGATGGACTGCAAGAAGGCGTTGACCGAAACCGACGGCGACCTGGAGGGCGCGGTCGACTGGCTCCGCAAGAAAGGCTTGGCCGCGGCCGGCAAGAAGGCGGGACGGGTGGCCGCCGAGGGCTTGGTCGGCGCGTTGACGGAGAACGGCCGCGGGGCCGTCATCGAGGTCAATGCCGAAACCGACTTCGTGGCGCGCGACGTGACTTTCCAGGACTTCGTGCGGACCTGCGCCGGGTTGGCGCTGGAGGCCGGCGGGGATGTGGAAAAACTGCTGGCGGCGGCCTATCCGGACACGGGCGACACGGTGGCCGATCGGTTGACCGATCTGATCGCCAAGATCGGCGAGAACACGGTGCTCAGACGCAGCGCCCGGCTCGCGGTCTCCCGCGGCGTCGTCGCCTCCTATGTCCACAGCCAGGTCGCGCCGGGCCTGGGCAAGATCGGCGTCCTGGTTGCCCTGGAATCGACGGGCGAGGTGGCGCGCTTGGCCGCGCTGGGCAAGCAGCTGGCCATGCATGTCGCGGCCGCCGCGCCCCTGGCGGTGGCAACCGATGATGTCGATCCCGCGGCCCTGCAGCGCGAGCGGGCGATCCTGACCGAGCAGGCCCGGGCCAGCGGCAAGCCGGACAACATTATCGACAAGATGGTCGAAGGCCGCTTGCGGAAGTTTTACGAGGCGGCCTGCCTGCTCGAGCAGGTCTTCGTCATCGACGGCGAGACCAAGGTGCGCAGGGTGCTCGAGCAGGCGTCGGAGGAGCTCGGTGCGCGGGTCACGGTGGCCGGCTTCGTCCGCTTTCAGCTCGGCGAGGGGGTCGAGCGCCAAGAGGCGGATTTCGCCGCCGAAGTGGCGGCGCAACTCGGCCGGTCATAGGCGACCGGATAAGGCCCGCGAATCATGTATCATGGCCGGCGGCCCGAAGTTCACCGGATCGCCACACGAGATTTCGCAGGGCCGCCCCGGGCCGGGCGGCGGGCGGAGCAAGAGGGGCTTTGCTGAGTCATCCCATGGCCGAAACGCCAAAATACCAGCGGGTGCTGCTCAAGATCTCCGGTGAAGCTCTCATGGGCTCCCGCGACTGCGGGCTCGACCCCGAGGCGGTGCAGCGGATCGCGGCCGACGTGCGCGACGTGCACCGTATGGGCGTGCAGGTCTGCCTGGTCATCGGCGGCGGCAACATCTTCCGCGGCCTTTCCGGCGCGGCCTCCGGGATGGAGCGGGCAACGGCGGACTACATGGGCATGCTGGCGACGGTGATCAATTCGCTGGCCGTGCAGAATGCCCTGGAGCGGCTCGACGTTCCGACGCGCGTGCAATCCGCGATCCCGCTGGCCACGGTGGCCGAGCCCTATATCCGCCGTCGCGCCCTCCGGCACATGGAGAAGGGGCGCATTGTGATCTTCGGCGCGGGAACCGGAAATCCCTTTTTCACCACCGATACCGCGGCCGCGCTGCGCGCCTCGGAGATGGGATGCGACGTCCTGCTCAAGGGGACCAAGGTGGACGGGGTTTACGATGCGGATCCGGCCAAGGTCAAGGACGCCAAGCGCTATGAACGGCTGAGCTATCTGGAGGTTCTGAGCAAGGACCTGGGCGTGATGGACCACGCCGCCATTTCCTTGGCGCGTGAAAACGCTATTCCGATTCTGGTATTCTCCGTCTATGAATCCGGCGCCGTTACCGAGGTGCTTTGCGGCAGGGGCCGTTGCACGATCGTGGAAAACGGGGAGTAGCCGGTGGCCGACCCGGATCTGAGCGATATCATTCGGCGGATGGACGGCGCCAAGGAGGCGCTTCGCAGGGAATTCGCCGGCCTGCGCACCGGCCGTGCGTCGATCGGCCTTCTGGAGCCGATCACCGTCGAGGCCTATGGCGCCACCATGCCGCTCAATCAGGTCGCGACGATCAGCGTGCCCGAACCGCGGCTGATCACCGTCCAGGTCTGGGACCGTTCCCTGCTCGGCGCGGTGGAAAAGGCGATCCGGGGATCCGGCCTCGGCCTCAATCCCTCGCCCGAGGGTCAGGTGATCCGCGTCCCGATCCCGCCGCTGTCCGAGGAGCGCCGCGTCGAGCTGACCAAGATCGCCGGAAAGTACGCCGAACAGGGGCGGGTGGCGGTGCGCAACGTGCGCCGCGACGGCATGGATATGCTCAAGCGCATGGAGAAGAACGGCGAACTCTCAAAGGACGAGCACCACCGCTGGGCCGAGGAAATTCAGAAGTTGACGGACGAGCGCATCAAGTCGATCGACGAGGCCCTGGCTCAGAAAGAGGGGGAGATCCTCCAGGTCTAAACCCATGGGCGGACTCCAGGCATCCTCGAACGGACCGGCGCCGACGCATGTTGCCATCATCATGGACGGCAACGGGCGCTGGGCCAAGGCACGCGGCTTGCCGCGCGTGGCCGGCCACCGCCAGGGCGCCGAAGCGGTTCGGCGCACAGTGGCCGGCGCCATCGAGATCGGCATTTCCTACCTGACACTCTACGGATTTTCCGCGGAAAACTGGAACCGCCCGGCCGGCGAAGTCCAAGACCTGATGGGTTTGTTGCGCCGCTATATTCGCAGCGAGATCGCGGAGTTGCACAAGGAGGGCATCCGCCTGCGCGTGATCGGCGAGCGCGCACGGTTGCCCGAGGATATCGTCCGCCTCATCTCCGAGGCGGAAGCGCAGACCTGTGCAAGAAGCCGCCTCAACCTCACCATGGCGATCAGTTACGGCGGGCGGCAGGACATCGTCGCGGCGACGCGGCAGCTGGCCGCCGCGGCGGCGGTGGGCCGCCTGGATCCCGATTCGATCGATGCGGATTGTTTCGCCGGCGCCCTGTCCACGCGGGGCATGCCGGACCCGGACCTCGTCATCCGGACCAGTGGGGAGCAACGGATCAGCAACTTTCTGCTCTGGCAGTCCGCCTACAGCGAATTCATGTTCGTCGACAGGCTCTGGCCGGATTTCAGCAAGGAAGACCTAACCGATGCGATCCGCGAGTTCCAAAGACGCGATCGACGCTACGGTGCCGCGGTCGGGTCCGGATAGATCCCGGCGATTGATGGCCCGAATCCTTTCGGCACTGGTCTTGGCGCCGCCGGTTCTGGCCGCGCTGTATCTCGGCCCGCCTTACAGCGATGCGATGGTGATGTTGGCCGGCGGCGTATTGGCCTGGGAATGGGCCCGCCTCTGTGCCCGCGGTTCGTTCGATTTGACCGGCGGCGTGATGATGTTCGCCGTCCTGGCCGTGATCGCGGCCGGCATCCTGGGCGGCTATTCCGTGGCCGGCTGGCTGCTTGCCGCAGGCGCCATGGCCACGGTCGTGACGGCGACGCGCCGCCGGCAGGCCGAATCTTTGTGGTCCGGCCTCGGCGTGGTCTACATCGGCGCCGCGTGCCTCGGCTTCCTGTGGCTGCGGCAGGATCCGGACATCGGCCGGCCGGTGGTATTCTGGCTGGTCGCGGTGGTCTGGGCGACCGACATCGGCGCCTATTTCGCGGGCCGCGGCCTCGGGGGACCGAGACTTGCGCCGTCGATCAGCCCGAACAAGACCTGGTCGGGCGTGGCCGGCGGGGTGCTCGCCGCGATCCTCGTCGGCCTCGCGGCCGCGGCCTGGCGGGGCCAGGGCAACGCGCTCGGTTTGGCCGCGATGAGCGCCGTGCTTGCGATCGTTGCCCAGGCAGGCGATCTTTTCGAGTCAAGCTTGAAGCGCCGCTTCGGAGTGAAGGATGCCAGCGATCTCATTCCGGGGCACGGGGGGCTTTTGGACCGGGCTGACGGCGTTCTGGCCGGCAGCCTGATTCTGGCGGCGCTTACCTTATTGGTGGAAACTCCGATCTGATATGGCCACGGAATCACCCCAACCCGAGCCGAAGGCTGCGCCGCGCCGGGTGACGATCCTCGGATCCACCGGGTCTGTGGGGTGCAATACGCTGGATCTGATCGAGCGGGAGCCGCAGGCCTTCGAGATCGAGGCGCTCTCGGCCAACGGCAGCGTGACGCGTCTGGCGGACCAGGCGCGCCGTCTCGGCGCCAAGTTTGCCGTCGTGGCCGACCAGAGCCGTTATGCCGAGCTGAAGGACGCCTTGTCCGGGAGCGGCATCGAGGCCGCCGCCGGGGCGCAGGCCTTGATCGAGGCCGCAGAGCGGCCGGCCGACTGGGTGATGGCGGCCATCGTCGGGGCGGCGGGACTGCCGCCGACGCTGGCCGCCGTGCGGCGGGGCGCCGTGGTCGCGCTGGCCAACAAGGAAACGCTGGTCTGCGCCGGCCCGCTGATGACCGCCGAGGTCGCGCGCCAGGGAGCCAAGCTGCTGCCGGTCGACTCCGAACACAACGCCATCTTCCAGGTGCTGGATTCCACGCAACTGGATACCGTCGACCGCATCATTTTGACGGCGTCGGGAGGGCCGTTCCGCACCCTGTCCCGCGAGGCGATGGCGGAGGTGACGCCCGAGCAGGCGATTGCCCACCCCAACTGGGACATGGGGGCCAAGATATCGGTCGATTCCGCGACCATGATGAACAAGGGTCTGGAGCTCATCGAGGCCCATTATCTCTTCGGCCTGCCGCCCGAGAAGATCGAAATCCTGGTCCATCCCCAGTCGGTCGTGCACTCGATGGTGGGCTACGTCGACGGCTCCGTGCTGGCCCAGATGGGACAGCCCGATATGCGCACGCCGATCGCCTATACCCTGGCCTGGCCCAATCGGATGGCCGCGCCTGTGGCGCGTCTCGATCTGGCGGAAATCGCCCAGTTGACCTTCGAGGCGCCGGATCGCGTCCGCTTCCCGGCCCTGCGTTTGGCCCGCCAGGCCCTGCAGGCGGGCGGTGCCGCGCCCACGATCTTGAATGCGGCAAACGAAGTGGCGGTGCGGAGCTTCCTCGCGGGCGGGGCCAGGTTCCTCGACATCGCGGCGATCGTCGAGCAAACCCTGGCCAGGGTGCCCGCGAGGCCGCTGACGTCGCTGGAAGATGTCTGGCAAGTAGACCGGGAGGCACGCCTGGTGGCTGCGGAGGTTTTCGCGTGGACCGGCTAAAAGGAAACCGAAACCTACAAATACGATCAACTCCATATTATTGGGCTGGGCACGGAAATTCGGGTCTAGGTTCTTGTCTGGTCTTAAGAATTGTGCGTAAATTGAGTGATAACCTAGCGACCCTGGTCATTCATTGGACGCTGTAGTCATGGAATTCGTCAACGATATCTTGGTCTTCGCGGTGCCGTTTCTGGTCATCCTCACCGTCCTCGTGTTCGTGCACGAGATGGGGCACTTCCTGATTGCGCGATACAACGGCGTCCGGGTCGAGGTTTTTTCCATCGGATTTGGGCCGGAGATATTCGGCCGGACCGACAAGGCGAAGACCCGCTGGAAGTTCAGCCTGATTCCGCTCGGCGGCTACGTGAAGATGTTCGGCGACGCCAACGCGGCCAGCGCCGCGGCCGGCGGCCTGCCGGAGCTGACCGAGGAGGAGCGCGCGGTTGCGTTTAGATCCAAGCGGTTGGGACAGCGGACCTGGATCGTGGTCGGCGGGCCGCTGGCCAACTTCCTGTTGGCCGTGGTTCTGCTCGCCGGGTTGTTCGCCACGGTGGGCCAACCCTTCACGCCGCCGGTGGTCGGCGAAGTGCTCGAGGACAGCGCGGCCGAGGCGGCCGGCATCCTGCCCGGCGACCGCATCGTGCGTTTGGACGGGACGGACATCGAGCGCTTCGAAGACGTGCAGCGCATCGTCCGCGTCAGCGCGGAAGAGCCCCTCGAAGTGGTCGTCCGGCGAGGCGGAGCCGAGATCGCCCTGATGGCGACTCCGAAGCGTAGCGACTTCGAGGATAACTTCGGCAACCACCACGAGATCGGCCTGCTGGGGGTAACGCGGAGCCGCGTGGAGTACGTGCAGCACGGCCCCGGCACGGCGCTTTGGCGCGCGGGCCAGGAGACGCTGATCCTGACCTTCGGCACCTTGCAGGCGATCGGCCAGATGATCGCCGGGACCCGCAGCGCCGAGGAGCTCGGCGGCCCGTTGCGCATTGCGCAGATGTCCGGACAGGTCGCGGAGATCGGCTTGGTCTCGGTCATCTGGTTCATGGCGGTGCTCTCGATCAATCTGGGTCTGATCAACCTGTTCCCGGTTCCGATGCTCGATGGCGGTCATCTGCTATTCTTTGCGATCGAGGCCTTGCGCGGCCGTCCCCTTGGCGACCGTGCCCAAGAATACGGTTTCCGGATCGGTATGGCTCTGGTCTTCAGCCTGCTGCTGTTCGTGACCTGGAACGACCTAATTCACTGGGGGTTCTTTGATTTTATAAAGGATCTGGTCACTTAGGGCGGTGACCGGGTACTTTCATAGCGTTTGGGGACAGGTTCCGCGAAGGCGGCGACCCTTTGGGGGTAAGGCATTTGGTTCGCGCAGGGGTCTTGGCCATCGCCGTGGCGCTTTCGGCGTGCCTTGGTGCGGGGCTCGGGGCGCCGTCCCCGGCCGCGGCGCAGTCGATCATGTCCGGCGGGATCATCGACGAAATCCGGGTCGAGGGAAACCAACGCATCGAGCCGGAAACGGTGCTCTCCTACATGCGGGTCAACCCGGGCGATCCCTTCGATCCCGTCCGCCTGGACAAATCCCTGAAAAACGTTTTCGCCACCGGACTGTTCGCCGACGTGACCTTGCGGCGCGAGGGCAACGTCCTCATCGTCTCCGTCGTCGAGAACCCGATCGTCAACCGCATCGCCTTCGAGGGAAACGATCGCCTCGATGACGAGACCCTGGCCGGGGAACTGGCCCTGCGCCCGCGCTTCGTTTTCACCCGCACCAAGGTCCAGAGAGATGCCCAGCGCCTCCTCGAGATCTATCGGCGCTCGGGCCGTTACGCGGCGACGGTCGAGCCGAAGGTGATCCAGCTTCCGCAGAACCGCGTCGACCTGGTCTTCGAGATCAACGAGGGACCGAAGACCCGAATCAATTCGGTCAACTTCATCGGCAACCGGGCCTTTTCCGACGGGCGGCTGCGGGACGAAATCTTGACCAGAGAATGGGCCTTCTGGCGCATCTTCACGACGACCGACACCTACGATCCGGACCGCTTGACCCTGGACCGGGATTTGTTGCGCCGGTTTTACCTGGAGGAGGGCTATGCCGACTTCCGCGTGGTCTCGGTGGTGGCGGAACTGATGCCGGACCGGAAGGGTTTCATCGTCACGTTCACGGTGGAGGAGGGCGAGCGCCATCGCTTCGGGACGGTCGACTTAAACACCACGCTCAAGGACCTCGATCCGGAGTCGCTTCGCGCGCAGGTCCTCACCGCGCCAGGCGACTGGTTCAACGCGAAGCTGATCGACGAATCGATTGCCAATCTGACCGAGGCGGTCGGCAACCTCGGCTATGCCTTCGTAGACATCCGGCCGCGCACCGGGCGGGACCGGGAAAACCGGCTCGTCAACCTGACCTACGAGATCCAGGAGGGCCGCAAGGTCTTCGTCGAGCGGATCGACATTCAGGGCAACGAACGGACGCTGGACCGGGTGGTTCGCCGCGAGTTCCGGCTGGTCGAAGGGGATGCCTTCAACAGCGCCAGGCTGCGGCGCTCGCGTCAACGCATTCGGAACCTCGGTTTCTTCCGCCGCGTCGATGTGGAACGGCAGCCCGGCAGCGCGCCGGACAAGACCGTCATTACGGTGGACGTCGAGGAAGCACCGACCGGCAGTTTGACCTTCGGCGCCGGGTTCTCGACAACGGTTGGCCCGGTCGGCAATGTCGGCATCCGCGAAAGCAACCTGCTCGGGCGCGGCCAGGACCTGCGGCTGGGCGTGACGCTGGCCGGGGAGCAATCGCAGTTCGACATCGGGTTCACCGAGCCGTTCTTCCTCGGGCGCAACCTGTCGGCCGGCTTCGACCTTTTCCACATCGAAAGCGAACAGGAGGAACGGTCCTTCGACCTGAGGCGGACCGGCGGGTCCCTGCGCGCCGGTTTTCCGCTGCGGGAAAACCTGCGCCAGGTTTGGCGTTATACGCTGGAGGACAAGAAAATTTCCGACGTCGATGTCGATGCCTCGCGCATCGTGCAGGACGAGGAAGGCGAATTCCTGGAATCCAGCGTCGCGCAGGAGCTGCTCTACGACACCCGCGATTCGCGTTTCGACCCCCGGGAAGGCTTGGCGCTTCGCCTGCGCAACACGGTCGCGGGTCTGGGAGGGGACGTATTCTTCGTGAAGTCGTCGCTCGGCGGCGCCTATTATTTCCCGGTCGCGGAAGACTGGACGGCCAGCGTGCGCGCGGAGGTCGGCAATATAATCGGGTTGGGCGAAGACACCCGGATCAGCGACCGTTACTTCATCGGCGGCAACAACCTCAGGGGCTTCGAGTTCGCCGGCGTCGGTCCGCGCGACCGCTTGAACGACGATGCGCTGGGCGCCAACCAGTTCTATACTGGGACGCTGGAGCTCACGTTCCCGCTGGGCCTGCCGGAGGAACTCGATATTCGCGGCCGCCTGTTCACCGATGTCGGCTCGGCCTGGGGGGTGGACAACGACAACGGCGATGTACTGGACGAATCGTCACCCCGCGTCTCGGTCGGCACGGGCATTTCCTGGAACTCACCCTTTGGTCCGATCGTGATCGATTTGGGTGTCGCCGTCGTCAAGGAAGATTTCGACAAAGACGAGTTGCTGAATTTTAGCTTTGGGACCCAGTTTTAATCGTCATGTGTCGGTTTCGGGTTGTCATGCTTAGCGCCGCCGCGGTGCTCTTCGTTGCGTTGCCGTGGTGGGTGGCCTCGCGGCCTGCGCCGGCCTTGGAAGCCGCCGCGCCGGTGGTTGCCATTATCGACGTTCAGAAGGTGCTGCGTGAATCGACCGCGGTAAGGTCGCTCGCCCAGACGATCGGGATACAACGCGACGCCTATCAGAAGGAGTTGCGCAACAAGGAGAAGGCGCTGCGCAACGCCGACCGGGAGCTCATGCGTCAGCGGACGATACTCGCCGCGGAGGCCTTTGCAAAGAAACGTGCCGAGTTGGAGCAGAAGGTCGCGACGCTTCAGCGGGAAGCCCGGGAACAGAAGAGGCGGCTGGACGGGCTCTTTGGAAACGGCATGGCGCAGGTCCAAAACGCTTTGGCCGAGATCGCCAAGGAAATCGCCGAAGAGCGCGGGCTCGACTTGGTTCTGTCGAAGGCCACCGTGGTGCTCGTGAAGCCGAAATTCGAAATCACCACAGAGGCCGTGAAGCGCCTGAACGCAAGGCTGTCCGAGGTCACCCTGCCGGCCGCGCAGAACTAGGACCTGCTGTCAGATTCCAGTAGGGCCGAGACGCTTGGGAATTGTGCAAAGATTAGGCTTGGCGCGGAACGGCGTAGCGGTGAATCGCGGCATTTCGCGCCAGCGCGCGCAGGCGATTCTAGACAGCCTCGAGCGGCGGATTTTGCCCAGTTCCCAAGCCCCCGTCGGGCGCCGCTCGGGAAATCTCGCCTCATTTGGCGGTTACCATGCGCAAACATCGCCGCGCGCCCTTCCGGGGACTTCCGTGGGCCCTCCTGCGGTCACGGTTCCCCGGAAGCCTGATCCAGAGATTTTCGAGCGGCGTCGCGACCGAACCGGATTCTGCAAACAGACCCTAGGGACAGACCATGGCTGATCCCCGCTTTTTCACGGTCGCGGGCCCCTATACGCTACGCGAAATCGCCGAACTTTCGGGTGCCGAGCTCGCTGGCGGCGCCGACCCGGACATGGTCTTCACCGATGTCGCGCCCTTGGATACCGCCGGGCCCCAAGACGTCAGCTTCCTGGACAACAAGCGTTACGTGGAGCGATTCGCCGCCAGCCGGGCCGGGGCCTGTATCGTGGCGCCCGACTACGCGGATCGGGCGCCCAAAGGCATGGCGCTGCTGCTGACCCCCAAACCCTACAAGGCCTATGCGCTGGTCGCGCAGGCGTTCTACCCAAGGCCGCCGCGGACCGCAGGAATACATGAGGCGGCGGTCATCGACACGACGGCGAAAATTGCCGAGGGAACGCTCATCGGACCGGGCGTCGTGATCGGCCCGGACGCCGAGATCGGCCGGAACTGCGTAATCAAGCCGAACGCGGTCATCGAAGCCGGGGTGAAGGTGGGCGACGACACCGAGATCGGGGCGAATGCCTTTCTCAGTCATTGCCTGGTCGGCAGTCGTTGCCTGATCCACGCCGGGGTCTGCATCGGCAACCGGGGTTTCGGTTTTGCCATGGACCCGGAAGGCTTCGTGGACGTGCCCCAACTCGGCCGCGTCATCGTCGAGGACGACGTCGAAATCGGCGCCAACAGCACGGTCGACCGCGGCGCCGGGCCGGACACGGTGATCGGAACCGGCTGCAAGATTGATAATCTGGTGCAGATCGGGCACAACGTTCGCCTGGGCCGCGGATGCGTGCTGGTTTCCCAGTCCGGCGTCGCCGGCAGCACCAGGCTCGAGGACCACGTGATCGTCGCTGCCCAAGCGGGCGTTGCGGACCATCTCACCATGGGAAAGGGTGCGCGTTTGGCGGCCAAATGCGGCGTGATGCGCGATGTCCCGGCCGGCCAGACGGTGGGCGGCATTCCCGCCATGCCTTTGAAAGACTGGTTCCGTCTCTGCATCCTTTGGCAGCGTCAGCTGAAGGCGAAGGGCAAGGGCGATGAATGAACAGCAGCCGGAAAGGACCGAGCTCAAGGTGACGGACGTCTTGCGGATCATGGAAATGATCCCGCATCGTTTTCCCTTCCTGATGATCGACCGCGTCGTCGACATCATTCCCGACCACAGCGCAACCGGCATCAAGAACGTCACGATCAACGAGGGTTATTTCCAGGGTCATTTCCCCCGCCAGCCGGTCATGCCCGGGGTCCTGGTGCTCGAGTCCATGGCGCAGACCGCGGCGGTCTTGGTCGTCGAGACGCTCAAGGACGAGGCCGCCGGCAAGCTGGTCTATTTCATGACGGTCGAAGACGGCCGGTTCCGCAGGCCCGTCGTGCCCGGCGACTGCCTCAATGTCCATGTCACCAAGCTGCGCCACCGGCGCAACGTCTGGAAGTTCAGCGGCGAGGCCAGGGTCGACGGCGTCCTTATGGCCGAGGCCCGGTTTTCCGCCATGATCATGGACGAATGATGGCCGAGACCCACGCCACCGCCATCGTCGAGCCCCGGGCGAAGCTCGGCAGAGGCGTCAAGATCGGGCCGTACTGCGTGGTTGGGGCGGAGGTGGAACTGGGCGATGACGTGGTCCTGCACAGCCACGTGATCGTCGCGGGCCGCACCAGGATCGGCGCCCGCACCCAAGTCTTTCCCTTCGCCTCCATCGGGAATCGGCCGCAGGATCTCAAATACCGCGGCGAGCCTTCGGAGCTCGTCATCGGCCATGACAACATCGTGCGCGAGTACGTCACCATGAACCCCGGAACCGAAGGCGGGGGGATGATCACCCGGGTCGGAAACCGCTGCCTGTTCATGATGGGCGTCCATGTCGCCCATGACTGCCGGATCGGCGATCAGGTCATCCTGGCCAACAACGCAACCCTGGGCGGCCACGTCGTGATCGAGGACCACGCGATCATCGGCGGCCTCTCGGCGGTCCATCAGTTCGTGCGCATCGGCCGGTGCGCCATGGTGGGCGGCATGTCCGGGGTCGAGCACGACGTCATACCCTACGGCATCGCGATCGGCGAGCGGGCGCATTTGCAGGGGCTCAACATCGTCGGGCTGAAACGGCACGGCTTCGCCCGGGCCCAGATCAGGTCACTGACCGATGCGTACAAGGCCCTGTTCGGCGAAGGGGATACGCTGACCGAGCGCGTCGAGCGCGTCGCCCGGGACTTCGGCGACGCCCAGGGGGTGGGCGATATCGTCAGCTTCATCCGGGCCGATTCCCTGCGCGCCCTATGCCGCCCCAAATCGGCCAATGGCGGCTAAGCTTGGCGTCATCGCCGGCGGCGGCGAGCTCCCCGCCCGGCTGGTCGAAACCTGTCGCGCCACGGGCCGGGATGTCTTCGTCCTGGCCTTCGAAGGCCAAACCGACCCGGCAACCGTCGATGGCGTCGATCACGCCTGGACCCGCCTGGGCCGCCCCGGCGCGGCCGGGCAGACGCTGCGCGAGGCCGGGG
>JBHIDD010000044.1:0-12422 GCA_046759925.1 Kiloniellaceae bacterium | reverse complement strand
CGTCGCCTTGAATTGCACTTGGACCCGAGCGGGGGCTCAGGCGCCTGGCCGACGGTATTCCAGTTCGCAGCCGATGCCGCGCATGTCCGGGTAGCGGTCGAGCTTCTCGATCCGCACGCGCGCGCGCGTTACCCGCGGATCGAAGAGACAGGCCGCCGCGATCCGGCCGGCCAGGCTTTCGAGCAGCCGGAACTCGGCTTCGGCGCAGACCCTGCGGACCTTTTCCACCAGGGGACCGTAATCCACCACCTCGCTGATCCGGTCCTGTCGCGGCGCTTCGGGGCGGACCTCGAGTTCGATATTGATGCGCAGGCGCTGGCGCTTCGCGCGTTCTTCCTCGGTGACCCCGATGCGGCAATCGAGGGTCAAGTCGGTGAGCCGGATGCGCTGCGCCCCCAGCGCCATCTCCGGCCGGTTCTCGGGGGCTGGTCCGCAGGACCGGCGGTCCTTGGCGGCCTGCGGCTTGGCTGCTGTCATGGCAGGGTTCCTCCGCTCCCGGGGCGTCATGGCTCGTTCACTCGACGGCCGGATCGTCTTGCGGCGGCTGCGCCCAGCCGAGGTGCTGCCCGCCATCGAGTGCGATCATTTCCCCGGTCATCGCTTTGGCCGCAAGGATGAATCGCACGGCCTGGCAAATTTCCTCCGGCGAGGTGCCGCGACCGAGCGGCATCATGGCGCATTGTTTTTCGAACTGCTCGGCCGTCTGGCGCTGGCTCGGCAGCGCCGGCCCGGGTCCGATGCCGTTGACCCGGATGCGCGGGGCAAAGGCGAGCGCCAGCGTTTGGGTGAGCGTCCACAGCCCCGCCTTGGAGACCGTGTAGCTCAGGAAATAGGGGGTCAGGTTCCGGATCCGTTGGTCCAAGAGGTTGATGACCACGCCGCCGCTATCCGGCGGCAAGGCGCGGGCGAATTCTTGGGTGAGCACCAGCGGCGCGCGCAGGTTGAGCTCCAGATGGCGGTCCCAGCTCTGCCGGGTCGCGCTGGCCGCGGTGTCCGGTTCGAAGACCGAGGCGTTGTTGACCAGGCAGCCGAGCGGGCCCAATGCCACCGTCGCCCGGGGCACCAGCTCGGCCAGCTCGGCCTCGCGTGCGAGGTCGGCCTTGAGCGCCACGGCGCGCCCGCCGGCTGCCTCGATCTCGCCGACCGCCGCAGCCGCCGCCTCGGCCGAGCCATGGTAATGGACCGCGACCGCCCAACCCTCGCGGGCCAGCTCGAGGGCAATCGCCCGGCCGATGCGCCGCGCCGCGCCGGTGACCAGAGCAGCCCGCGGATAGTCGTCGGGATGCCACCGGGACGCCGCTTCCATCATGGCTGGGAGCATGCAGAAGGCCGGGCCGGCGCACAAGGGCGGCGGCGCGCGGATGGGACCGCCGCTCGGCCGGCGGGCGCCCCAATGCGGGACGCCGAAACGACCGGGTCACCTTGACGTCCCGGGCCCGCGACGGCCGCGCCGTCGGGCGACGCCGCAAGCGGCGTCCCGAGCGGGCGCCGAAGGCACAAGAATCGTGAATGCGCGCTGTCCAAACCCGGGGTGGCCGTCAAGCGCGCCGGGCCGCGTCGCCGCCGGGTCCAGGGTTGCCTCGGTGCTCGGCACGGGCCCGCCACACGACGGCGCCGGTCTGCTCCCGCCGGAACCGGGTTTTGCTTTTCCTCTGATCCGGCACCCTGCCGGTGGCGCCCGGTTGCGCGGAACCCGATCGTCGCCACGAAAAACGTCGCGCCATGACGGCTACGCGACAGGGTCGGCGGACCGGGGGGCGGATTTTCTGTTGCCGCCCCGGGGCGAGTTTGGAAACATGTCCCGTGAGGGACGAGGAAGACCTGAAGATCTTCCCCAAAGGAACATCGCCTGGAGGATTGGATGACGGCAACGGAGGTTTCAGCGGCGCGTTGCGCCGTGCTCGTTGGGCCCTATACCAGCGGCAAGACGACGCTTCTAGAGGCCATGCTGCACACGGCGGGCGCGATTCACCGCAGGGGCTCGGTCCCGGAAGGCAACACGGTGGGCGACGCCTCGCCGGAGGCGCGCCAGCGGCAGATGAGCGTCGAACCCAACTTCGCGCACTGCGCGTACCTCGGCGATCGCTGGTCGTTGATCGACGCGACCGGCTCGGTCGAATTGGCCCAGGACCGCAACACCGCCTTGATGGCGGCCGACGTGGCCGTCGTCGTCGCCGAACCGGAGATCGAGCGGACGCTGACCCTGGTGCCGCTGTTCAAGATCCTCGACGATTTTCAGATTCCGCGCATTCTTTTCGTCAACAAGATGGACAAGGCCAGCGTGCGCATCCGGGAGCTCCTGGCGGCGCTCCAGGGGGTCTCCGCCAAGCCGCTGGTGCTGCGTCAGGTCCCGATCCGCGACGACGACCAGATCACCGGCTTCGTCGATCTGGTCAGCGAGCGGGCCTACCGCTATACCGACGGGACGCCCTCGGACCTGATCGAGATGCCCGAGGCGGTCAAGGCGCGCGGGGGCGAGGCGCGTCAGGAGATGCTGGAATTCCTGGCCGATTTCGACGACGCGCTGCTCGAGCAGCTGCTCGAGGACAAGATCCCGGCCCCCGACGAGATCTACAGCCAGCTGACCAAGGACCTCCAGGCGGACCTGATCGTCCCGGTCCTGTTCGGCGCGGCGGAGCAGAACAACGGCGTCACGCGGCTCTGGAAGGCCTTGCGCCACGAGGCGCCGGCGCCGGCGGCGACGGCCGAGCGCCTCGGCATTCCGGCCGACGGGGACTTCGCCGCCTCGGTCGTCAAGGTGGTCCATCAGCCGCATACCGGGAAACTCGCCATTGCCCGCATCTGGCGCGGCAAGATGTTCGACGGCATGACCATCGGCAATGAACGTGTCTCCGGCCTGTTCCGCCTTATGGGTCAGGACAACCGGAAGGTCTCGGAGGCCGGGGAAGGCGAGGTGGTCGCGCTCGGCCGCACGGAACAGCTCCAGACCGGCGATCTGCTGACCTCCGCGGGGCGGGTGACGGAGCCCGGCGTGCTCTGGCCGGAAACCCCAAAGCCCGTGTTTTCCCTCGCCGTGGAGCCGAAGAACCGGCAGGACGAGGTCAAGCTCACGGCCAGCATCGGGAAGCTGATCGAGGAGGACGCCTCCCTCTGGCTGGATCACAACGCCGACACCAACCAGATGCTGCTGTGGGGGCAGGGCGAGATTCACCTGCGGCTCGCCGTCGAGCGGCTGAAGAGCAAGTACAACGTCGAGGTCAACGTGGCGCCGCCGCAGACCGCCTACAAGGAGACCATCCGCAAGGGCACCAGACAGCACTCGCGCTTCAAGCGGCAGACCGGCGGTCATGGCCAGTTCGGCGACGTGCACGTCGAAATCCAGCCGCTGCCGCGCGGTCAGGGCTTCCAGTTCACCGACAAGATCGTCGGCGGCGCGGTGCCCAAGCAGTACATCCCGGCGGTCGAGAACGGCGCCAAGGAATACCTGGCGCGCGGCCCGCTCGGCTTCCCTGTGGTCGACGTCGCGGTGACCCTTTTCGACGGCCAGCACCACTCGGTCGACAGCTCCGACCAGGCCTTCAGGACGGCCGGCCGCCTGGCCATGTCCCAGGGGATGCCGGCCTGCGACCCGGTCCTGCTGGAGCCGATCTTCGCGGTCACCATCTCGGTTCCGAGCGAATTCACCTCGAAGGTCCACGGTCTGGTGAGCGGCCGGCGCGGCCAGATCCTCGGGTTCGAGGCCAAAGCCGGCTGGGCCGGCTGGGACGAGTTGAAGTGCAATATGCCGCAGGCGGAACTGCGGGATCTGATCATCGAGCTGCGCTCGCTGACCTTCGGCGTCGGCAGCTTCGAGTGGCGGTTCGACCACCTGCAGGAACTGACCGGCAAGCTGGCCCAGCGGGTGATCCAGGAGCGCCAGGAGGCCCTGGCCCAGTAGGGCGCCCATCACCGGGTCCGGTCCAATGTCCCCCAAGGCCTGCGCGCGCGCCGCCGGGCTGGCCATCGAGCGCCGCGGCCTGCCCGCCGTACAACTCTGGCAGGCGGGCGGGGGCGGGCTGCGCGCCGGCGACGTGGTGACCACCGGAGTGGTCACCCGGTTCATCTATGTCGAAGCCGAGGACGAGGTGCTCGCCGACTTCGGTACGCAGGGCGAGGTCCGGCTGCGCTTTGCCCGGTAACGGCCCGGGCCGCCGCCGCGGGCTTAAGCAGGTTTTCGAAACCCCGCCCACGCCGCGTGTGGGCGGGGTTCGCAAAACCTGCTGGGCTTTTAAGGGCTTGCAGAGTGATCCTGGCCCGGCCATTCGGGGCCGGATCAAGATCACTTTGCTTAATTCCCCCGGGATCGGTGCGGCGCCCGGCCATTCGGGGCCGGATCAAGATCACTTTGCTTAATTCCCCCGGGATCGGTGCGGCGCCCGGGTCAAGGGCGCCGGCGGCGTGATCGCGGATCGTTGATTTGTCGGCGGTCGCAAGGCAAACTACATCACCCTGGAACTTTTCTAACCTGGGAGGCTGGCGCGAGATGCTCGTCAAAATCAAACGGGGCTGGGAACTGCCGGAATCGGCCGCCACCCCGGAGCAGGTTTTCCACGATCGGCGCCGCTTCCTCAAGGCCGCGTCCGCCGGGCCAATGCTGCTCGCCGCGCCGGCCCTGCTGGCCGCCTGCGACGAGCCGCCCAGCCAAGTTGCCGAGGCGGCCGAGAGCCGTCCCCCGGCGGCGCCCGACCCCTCGGCCAGGCTCTATCCGGTCAAGCGCAATCTCCGCTACCGGCTGGACCGCGACCTGACCCCGGAGGATTTGGTCACCACCTACAACAACTACTACGAGTTCGGCTCCTCCAAGACCATCTGGAAGAAGGCCCAGGCGCTGCCGATCCGGCCCTGGACCGTCAAGATCGACGGCCTGGTGGAGAAGCCGATGGAGATCGGCGTGGACGACCTCTTGGCCAAGATGCCGCTGGAAGAGCGGCTGTACCGCCTCCGCTGTGTCGAGGCCTGGTCGATCGCCGTGCCGTGGAGCGGCTTCGGGCTCAAGGCCCTGGTCGACTTCGCCCGGCCGCTGGCCTCGGCCAAGTACCTCAAGATGGTGACCTACCACAACCCGGAGGTGGCCACCGGCCAGAGGGCCTTCTGGTATCCCTGGCCCTATGTCGAGGGCCTGACGATGGCCGAGGCGGTCAACGAGCTCGCCTTCATCGCCACCGGGCTCTACGGCAAGCCGATTCCCAGGCAGAACGGCGCGCCCTTGCGCCTCGCCGTGCCGTGGAAGTACGGCTTCAAGTCGATCAAGGCCATCGTGCTTTTCGAGTTCACCGATAAGCGGCCGGTCACGTTCTGGGAGGAGGTCCAACCGCGCGAGTACGGCTTCTGGGCCAACGTCAACCCCGAGGTCCCGCATCCGCGCTGGAGCCAGGCGAGCGAACGGGTCGTCGGCACGGACGACCGCGTCGCGACGCGGCTTTTCAACGGCTACGGCGCGTTCGTCGCCGATCTCTACCGGGGCCTGGCGACCGAACGGCTCTTCATGTAGCCCTACGCAGCCCTGTCTCCGCCCGCGGCCGAAATCATCGGCCGACCCCGGCCGGGAAAGCGCAACCGGTGTGGCGCCTGCATCGAGGCTTTCGGTGGTCGATTCCGGCACCGGGCCAAACCGCCACGGGCCGCGCTCCCGGTTGTCGTTCGGGACGTCAATATGATTGAGTCATAACGATTGAGTCGTATCGGCTTTCCGAGCCCGCGGCGGACGGCGGACCATGGAGCCAACGGACAGCCTGCAGTCCTTGATCGCCGGCTTGGCGGGCCGGGGCGACGCGCCCGCGGTGATCGCCGCCGATGGGGCGGGGCTCGAGGTCTGGAGCTTCGCCGAACTGGCCGACAGGATCGCGCGGCTCGCGGCCGGCCTGTCGCGATGCGGCGTGCGCCGCGGCGAACCCGTGGCGGTCGCCGCCGAACCCGGTCCGGCGGCGCTCGCCGCCTGCCTGGCATTGGCCGCACGCGGGGCGGTCATCGTGGTACCGGGCCAGCGCGCGAGCGCCGAGGCGCTTGGGCGACTGGTCTCCGAAACCGGCTGCCGGCGCGCGTTCGCGAGCGTGACACGCGTGTCCGGCCTGCTCTCGAAAGAGGACTTGGAGATCTATCTTCTGGCCGGTGGCGATCCCGGGCCGTCCGGCGTGCGCGGCTGGGACAGCCTGCTTGGCGAGGCTGCGATCGACCGCCCGGAGGTCCTGCCGGGCGATCCCGCCGCGATGCTTCAGACCGCCGGGGCCACGGGCCGGCCGAAGACGGTGGTCCTCAGCCATCGGAACCTCGCCGCGGCGGGTCATGCGCTGGCCCGGGACTGCGGGTTCGGGCCGCAGGACCGCGTCCTGCTGCCGCCGGCGCTCTACGGCTGCTATCCCTTTCTGACCGGGGCCCTGGCGGCGCTGGCGGCCGGCGCGGCGATCGTGCTGCCGGCGGGCGACGGGATGCCCGAGATGGTCCGCGCCATGGCGGCGGCCCGGGTCACGGCGGTCATCGGGACGCCGCGATTCTATGGCGAGCTGCTGTGTGCGGTCCAGGGACCGCCCGGTGCGCCGCCCGCCGGCCGGGCCTTCACAATGGCGCGCGACCTGTCGCTCGCGATGCACCGTCGTTTCGGTGTGCGCCTGGGCGGTTTCTTGTTCCGGGGCGTCCATGCCCGCTTGGGCGGCCGGTTGCGCCTGTTGCTGTCGACCGGCGCGCGCCTGTCCCCCGCGCTCGCATGGCAACTCGTCGGCCTCGGCTGGCGGATGCGGCAGGGCTACGGCCTCGCCGAAGCCACCTCGCTGGTGACCTTGACGCCTGCCGGGGGCTCGGATTTCGACACGGTCGGTCGGCCCCTGCCGGGGGTGGAGCTGCGCATCGACGCGCCCGACGACCACGGCCGGGGCGAGGTCCTGGTCCGCGCAGCGGGCGTGTTCTCGGGGTACCTCGGCGATGCGGCGGCGAGCGCCGCGGCGCGGACCGGCGACGGCTGGCTCCGGACCGGCGACCTCGGGGTCCTCCGCGGTGACGGGAGCCTGCGTCTGATGGGCCGATGCCGGGACGCTTTCGTTGCGCCCGGCGGCCGACGAATCATCCCCGAGATCGTCGAGGCGGCCTACGGCGACAGCCCCGTCATCGCCGAATTCGCCCTGCTGAACCGCGACGGGGCCCTCGCCGGGCTGGTCGTGCCCGACGTGAGGACGCTGCGGTACAGCGGCACCGGGCAGTTCGGGTATCTTCTGCGGGTCACGCTGTCCCGCCTTGGCCGGCGGTTGCCCCCCGAGGCGCGAATCACGCGCTATGACGTGGTTCACCGGGCCTTGCCGCGGACCGCCCTGGGCGGCCTGCGCCGCGGCCTTCTGCCGGAGTTGCGCGACCCGCCGGGCCGCGCCGCCGCTGCGCCGCGCCTCGAGCGGTGGCCCGAGGCGGAGCGCCGACTGCTGGCCCCGCCGCGGGCCAAAGCCGTCTGGGATTGGCTGCAGGCCCGCTATCCGGAGTCGGCCCTTGGCCCGGACAGCTGTCTGCAACTCGCGCTCGGTCTGGACTCGCTCGATTGGGTCGGGTTGAGCCTGGACCTGGAACGGCGGCTCGGCATAATTCTGTCGGAAGACTCCCTGTCCCGGGTCGTGACTTTGCGCGACCTGCTACGCGAAGCCGCCTCGGCGTCCCGCGCCGGCGAAGCCCGCGGCGCAGGCGTCTACGCCGGCTTCCGTCCGGCGGCGCTGAGCCCGGATCGGACGCGTTGGCTGGACCCGCCGACGGGCGCCCACCTGGTCATGCGTTTCGCCATGTACCTCGCCAATCGGTTGGTGTGCCGCGCCTGCTTCGGGGTCGCGGTCGAGGGCGCGGAGCGGCTGCCGCCGCGGGGTCCGTTGGTCCTTGCGTTCAACCATGCCAGCGATCTCGATCATTTCATCGTCGGCGCGGCGCTCGACTGGCGCCGGCTGAGACGCAGCTATTGGGCGGCCGATGACGGTCGTCTGTTCAGCGGCCCCGTGCGACGGCTGTTCTGCCGGGTGTGGAATGCCTTTCCCGTGAACGACCGGATCGCCGGCTCTACGGTCGCCTCCGGCTGTGCCGCGCTGAGCCGGGGCGCAGTGCTTTGCTGGTTTCCGGAAGGCTGGCGCAGCCCGGACGGCGACCTGCTCCCCTTCGCCCGCGGCATCGGGGCGGTGCTCAAGCATACCGGCGCGCGCGTCGTTCCCGGATACATCTCCGGCTCGTTCGAGGCCTTTCCCAGGTCGCGCCGGCTGCCCCGCTTGGCGCCGATCCGGGTGGTGTTCGGGCGGCCGCTCGACCCGGCCGCGCTCGAGGCAAAAGGCGCCGGGGCGGAGCCCTACGCCCGCATCGCCGATGCCCTGCGATCGGAAATGCAGGCCCTGGCGGAAGGGACAGCCCGGAACCGTGCCGCCGGTCCGGTCTAGGGCGTGTCCTCATTACGGGCGGCGCCGGTGGTGTTTGGAGGTATCCCGCCGCGTCCGGCGGGCATCCGATCACCCTAACGGATGCGGACAAACGGCGGGCCCGGCTCCGAATCCGGCGCCAGGGCTCGTTATGGGCGCCCGGCCTAGTTCCCGAAGCCCTTGAGCAGGCCCTTGAGGCCTTCCTTGAGGATGTCCTCGGGCGTGGCCTCCCGCGGCGCCTGCCAAGGCTGTTGGCCCGATGGCTGGGGTCCGGCCCGGCCGCCGGAATCCGCCGGCTGCGGCCGGCGCTGGAAAGGCCGGCCGCCGATCCGTGGATTTGGATCGTCGAGCGGGCCGTGCAATTCAACCCACAGATACGACGTGTCCGGATCCGGTTCCCGGTAAACGTCGGTGCGGGTCTCGAGCACCCAGGCCGGCAGATCGGCCGTGCCCCGGGTGAGCGCCACCGCCTGGCGCCCGTCGATCCGCATATCGGTCGTCTCGACCACCCCGCGCTCGACGGTAAAGGTTCCTGTGAGCGCCGCCGGCGCGCCGGCAAAGGCGTTGAACAGGGCGTTGGTCGTATCGGTGACGCCGCGAATCTCCCGGATCTTCCGACCGAGGATATCGAGCAGCGCGGCGGCGGCCTGCTCCTCTTTCCTGGCCCGGACGTCGAGAGTGCCGCTCAGGTCGCCCTTTCCGGAGAGCGCGGAGATCAAGTCCGCCGCGCTCGTCCCCCGGGTGGTGAGCGAGGCGCTGAGGTTGAGCGGCCCGGAGACCCGGTCGGTCTCCGCCGCCGCCCGCAAGAGCTGGCCGAGGCGGACCTCGATCGCGGTGACCGCGAGGCCCGCCTCGAGGCCGTCGCGGACCTCCACCTTGCCGACCACCGAGAGCGCGCCGTCGTAAAGCGTGCCGCTCAGCTTGCGCAACTCCACTACCCCGTCGGTAAGCGTGGCGTCGATCGCCGCATCGTCGAGACGCAGTTTGCCGAACAGCAGGGCCCTGAACTTTAGCTTCACCTCGGCGTTGACCGCGTTCAAAACGGAAAGGTCGATCGGCTTTGGCGACCAGCGCTCGCCCCGCGCCGCAGACGGGTCCGGCTTGCCGCCCGCGCCGGAGGTGTCGGCAGAACCCTTGCCCGCGGCCGCCGGCGCCAACAGCGCGCCGACCGGGAAGGCCCCGGTCGAAAGGTCGAGTTCGATCGCCGGTTTCGGTCCGGACAGCGCCGCGCCGAGCGACCCGGAAAGCTCCACCGGCCCCAGGTTGCCGGCGAGCCCTGTGACCCGGATCCGTTGCGGCGTGCCTTTGATTCGGGCGCGGAGGTCCAGCCCGCCCAGATCGGGACCGCGTGCGAGGCCCGCCGCAAGCGTGCGGAGCAGCCTGGCCACGTCCGGATGTTCGGCCTTCAAGGTCATGTCGAAGGCGAGCGGCTGCGCAACCGGCCGGATCGTGCCGGTCAGATTGAAATGCCCGCCGAGCGCGGCCGCCTTGGCGTCGAAGGCGACCTGCTCCGCGGAGCCCTTGACGCTGCCGGTGAGGTCGACCGCCCCGATCCTGGAGAGCACGTCGGACTCGAGGTTCGCCAGTTTCGCGAGGCGCACCGGATCGGCCACCATGAGATCGACGCTGCCCTCGACCACGGGTCTGCCTGCCAGATCGGTGAGCGTGCCTGAGAGGCCCGCGCTGCTGCCCGCGAGATCGCCGACCCGGACTTCGCGGAGCGTAATCGCGCCGTGCTGCAGCGTGGCGTCGAGGCGCAGGTCGCGTGCCGTGATGCCGCGCAGGGTAATCTGGCCGATCTTGAGATCCAGGTTGGCATCGAAGGATTCGAGCGCGCGCAGTCCGCCGGCAACGTCCTGCCCGCCCGGCTCGCCGGCGCTGCCGCGGTTCGCGTCCGCCTGCCCCTGGCTCGTTTCCCGGCCGCCGGCAACGATCGCGGGGAGATAGGCATCCAGACTGAGCCTGTCGATGGCGAGCCCGACGCCGAATCCGGGCCGCTCGCGCAAGGCCATGGCGATGCCGCCGGTGGCGCGGCTGAGATCCACGCGCAGGTCGATATCGCCGAGGGTGAGCTGCCCGGGCGCCGCGTCGATCCGGCTGGTCAGGCTCATCCGGCGCAAGCGTTCGGCCGGCACCGCCGCGACGTCGACACCCAGCCAGTCGAAGACGCCGCGCAGGTTGTCCGAGGCCGCCTCGATGCGCCCGGTGAACCGCGGCACCGATTCCGTCCCCTGCTCCGCCACGGCGATCGTGCCGGTCAGCGAAACGTCGGAACCGCCGGGAAGCAGCGCGAGCGCCTGGCTGACCTTCACCTGGCCCTCGGCGAGCCCCAAGGTCAAAAGCACCTGGCGAACCACCTGGCCACGATAGACCAGCGCATCCACGGCGACTTCGAGCGAGCCCGTGACCTCGGCGGGCAACGCGAAGCCGCCCGCCGGCGGCCCTTCCACCGTCGCCGCCTTGCCGGGAGGCTTGCCGCCCGCCCGGGGCGCGGCGCCCGCGCCGGCTTCGGCCAGAAGCTTGTCGAGGTCGAGCTGCGAGGCGGCCAGATTGATCCGCGCATCCAGCGGCGGGCCGAGTGTGACCTGCAGGTCGCCGTCGATCGACATCTCGCCCAACCGCAAGGCAAGTTCGGCGGCGCTCACCTGCGCCCGGTCGGCGGACAGCTCGGTCACCAGGCCGAAGGGCTTGGCCAGTATGGCCGGAACATCGGTTTCGCCCGAAAGCTCGCCAATCAGCGCCGCCAGGCTGTCGCCCGCGACCTTGACGCGCCCGCGCAGCGAAGCGCCGTCCGGGTGCAGCGACAAGGCGCCGCCGAACTGCGCATTGGCCCCGGCGCGGGGCAGCCCGAGCGCCAAGTTGAGCGATGTCGCGCCGGCGTCGAGCAGGCGGCCAAGATCGACCCGGAACTCGGTCTCAAGGCCGCGCACCACGGCATCGCCCGCGGCCGCGAAGGGGCCTTCGAGGGACCCGGCGGCAATTTCCGCATTCAGCTTTTCAATCCGCTCTTCCCGGCCGGCGGCGGCGTCGCGGTAGACCACGGTCCCGTCGCTGATCGTGACGCTATCGAGGCGAACCTGGCCGGCCAAGCCGGGTTCCGTCGCCCCGCCGCTCGCGGCCGGCGCGTCCGGCTTGGCGGTCACCAGGTCCCAGTTCTTCCGGCCGTCCGGCAAGACCTCGAGGAGGATCAGGGGCTTGACCAGCGAGACGGTCTCGACCTGGACCCGACCCCGCAACAGCGGCATCAAGGCGATGCGCACCTCGAGCGACTCGAGCTCGGCCATGACGGGAGCCGAGCCGCCTTCGATGTTGGCCAGCCGCACCTTGTCGGCCGAAAGCGCCGGGGCCGGCAGCAGGGCAAGGTTGATGTCCCCGTCGATCGTCAATTCGCGGCCGGTCAGCTTGCGCGCCTCGGCCGCGATGCGGTCCTTGTGCGCGTTCCAATCGACGAGGCCCGGGCCGATGAGGATGGCGGCGAGGAGCAGAACGACAAGACCAAGCAGGATGAGACCCAGCCTCTTCACGGCCACTCCTTCCGCCTAAAAGGCAATTTTTCGCCCTCGACCGCAACTGGCCATTGCGCACGGCAGCGTTTGCGCTAAGCTAAAGAAACTCTACCGGTCGGGCAAACCAAACAGTCCCTGCCGGGCCCAAGGGGCAGGTGACGGCAATGGGTGAGATCGTCGATCTCGAACACTACCGAAGGCAACGCAAACGCCGGACCCTTGGTTCGGGGGCGGCCGGCGAGCGCCGCCACCGCGATGAAGCGAGACCCGAACGCGCCCGGCCCGCAACCGAGACCGCCGAATCGGGCAACGCCCAGCGCGACCGCCGGGCCAAGATCGACCGGGACGATCCGTCGGCGGAGTAACCTCGCCCGGCGCGCGGATTTCTCCTCGAAGTAATTTCGGTAATTTCAATTTCGTCAATTTCGGGGACGCCATGAATTTCGGGGACGCCATACTTAATTCCGTCCGTTAGTATGGCGTCCCCTAATCGTCTTAAGTATGGCGTCCCGTGGGCCGGATAACCGGCGAGGAGTAGCGGATGGAAGAG
>JBHIDD010000043.1:0-12435 GCA_046759925.1 Kiloniellaceae bacterium | reverse complement strand
GCGGCAGATGGCGCTGATGCGGATAGACCGCATACAACGGGCTTGCCTCGGGGACGGCCTCGAATTCGGGCAGGACTTCGCGCAACCTGCCGGCCCGGATCTCGATCCCGACAAGCCACTTCGGAACCAGGATCAGGCCGAGCCCCGCCACCGCGGCGGCGCATAAAGCCTCGCCGTTGTCGGCAAACAGGCTGCCGGAGACCCGGATTTCCGAGGTTCCTTTCCGGCCCCGGAACGTCCAGAGATTGCTCCCGGGGTGTGCCCTGAACGTCAGGCAGTCGTGGTCCGCCAGGTCCAACAGGGTTCATGGGGTCAGGTCTTGCATTGCCACATTTCTATCGTCTCACGTCTCGGATGTGGCGGCCTGGTCCGTCCCTCTTGCCCGAGCGCCGGGCGACCGGGCCGCGCGCAGGCGCCCGCTCAGCGGTGAGACCGCTTGCGGGATCAGGTCTTGCAATGCAGCATCGTTGCGGACGAAACAAGCATCCGTGTATGGCAATGCAAGGCTTGACCCCATCTTCGGCGCTGTTTCCGGTGGAGCACGCAGCCGAGTGAGGCAAGCGGCTCCGGGGCGCGAGGCCGCATTCGCCGAAAGGATGCAGGGTCACGTTAATGCAATTCTGCACGCCCGACCCCAAGTTCCAAGCCTGACCCAAGTTCAAGTTCGGGTTCGACCCCGGTTCCGGTTATTGCGACACTCGCGCGGTTATTCCGCGGCCAGGGCCCGCTTCGCGGCCTCCGGCTCCGTGGCGATGACCCGCAAGTAATTCTGCGCCGCCTGGTCGGGCCGGGACCGTCCCTGTTCCCAATCGCGCACGGTCCCGAGCGGGATGTTGAAGGTCTTGGCGAAGGCCTCCTGGTTCAGGCCGGTCGCCAGGCGCACGGCCTTGGGATCGACCGGGCGGCGCATCTCCCTCAGTTCCGCTTTGGTCAGAGGCCGCGCCTCCGGGTCGGCGCGCGCCGCCGCCTCGACCTCCGCGTCGCTCATCGCCTTGACGCGCGCCCAGTCGGTCTTGTCTTTCGGCGGCTTGGCCGGGTCAACTCTGACGCGCCTGGTATTCTTCTCGCTCATTCCTGGTCGCCTTCCTCGCGGAGATCATGCGGTAGCCCGTGCCGCGCTCGGTGTAGACCACGAAAAGGACTTCGCCCCCGACCTGTCCGATCACCTGGATTCGCTCCTCGCCATAGCCCCGCCGGGTGTCAACCCGTTCGATGCGGAGCGGGTCACCGAAAACCCGCATCGCGGCCACGAAACTGACGCCGTGCTTTACCAGGTTCGATTTCGCCTTGGCATCGTCCCACTCGAAGGTCGGGCCGGCCATGAGTTTATACTACGGGATCTCCGTAGTTCTTTTCAAGGGCTGTGTCCGAAGAATGGGGGCACGAAGAATGGGATTTCGTCCCGTGCTACGGTTTCGTGGCGAGCAGCGAGATGCTCTTCACCCCGAACTTTTCGCTTGCGGCGCGGGCATTGTCGGAAATGAAGCGGTACTGCGGGTTGTCCTCCCGGGCCGTGACCTTGAGCCCGGCCGCCTCGATCGCCATGCAATAGTCGTCCTGCCGCATGGCGCCGCCGATGCACGCCGCCCACAGGGTGGCGTTGCCGACGACGCCCTCCGGAAGCCGGGACTCGGTCACGATGTCCGAGACGGCGAGGCGTCCGCCGGGTTTGAGCACCCGGGCCACCTCGCGAAACACCTGGCGCTTGTCCGGGGACAGGTTGATGACGCCGTTGCTGATCACCGCGTCGAAGCTTGCATCACCCACCGGCAAGTCTTCGATGTAGCCCTTCAAATAGGTGACGTTGGAAAAACCTGCGCTGTCGCGGAGGCGCTCGGCCTTGCCGCGCTGCGCGTCGGTCATGTCGACCCCGACCACCCGGCCGCCAGGCCCCACCTTCAGGGCGGCGACAAAGCTATCGGTTCCCGCGCCGCTGCCCAGGTCGATCACACGCTCGCCTTCCTTCAAGCCGGCGAGATGGAAGTAATATCCGACGCCCGCGAAGGACTCGATGGCCGGCGCGGGAATCCGGTCGAGATCCTCCGGGGCATAGCCCAGGCGTTCGGCAAGCGGTCGGCCCATCTCGAAGTGGAACTCCCCTTTCGGGTTCTCCGCAACCTGGCGGTACATGTCCTTGACCCGCATCTCCAGGTCTTGCCGGTCGACCGTCGTTTCCGATGTGACATTCGCCGTCGTCATGGGGATCCTCCCTCTCCCGGATGCTCTTCCGATCCCGTTTTGCATGCCGCGGGAAGGCGCACAACGGGCCTTCCACGCATAGTCACAAGTTCCGTGACCTCGGCTCCCGCTTGGGAGGCGCGCTTGAGGCCCCGACGCAAGGGGCGGCAGCGGCGCCATCGCGGGGTCGTCAATACGACATAATCATATCGACCTCCCGCGTGATTTTCCAGGTGGGCTGGTCCGCTGCGCCAAATCCGGCACGGTCCGGCGATACCGTTAGGGCCACCTAAAGGTTCATCACGAAATAACCGCTTCGGATTCGTTTCTTGTTTCCAATGCAAGGGGCCTTGCCCCTTGACCCCAGCAAAGGCCGAAGGCCTTTGCAAACCTTTGCAATGGGGCCTTTGGCCCCTGGCGGGGTTCGAAGGGGCGGAGCCCCTCCCATCGCGAAGCGATATCGATTCGATTGTTTTGTTACGAGGCCTAACGCGGGGCATTGGGGATGCGGGAGCCGATTTCCCGCCGCCGGGCAGATCGGCGACCGGCTCTTGCGGAAAATCCCTTCCACCGCGCGATCCCGCGGCCAATCCTGTTCCGCGGAGCGGGGGCGAAGAACGGCGGCCGCAGGCACCGCGTCAGATCAGATACCCGCCGAGGTGCGGGAGGTTCACGCCCAGGATAATCGAGCTGGGGGCGATGGCGAGCGCATAAGGGATCGCCTCTCCGTCCAGCAGGACCCGCGGAAACTGCACCTTGCCGAGCTCCGGCCGGGCGACCTGCAGGCCCATGAGGATGCGCCGCAGAACCATCATCGTCAGCGCCAGGGCACCGCCGCCGAGAGTGACGTAGAGAAGCAGCTCCGGCAGATGCTCGAAGCCGGCCCACAGGGCGACGGCGGTGAGGAGCTTGACGTCACCGGCGCCCAGTTTCTTGAACCCGTAGAGCAAGGCGCCGCCTGCGAACACCGCCAGCGCCGCACCGATGTGGGAGAGCCAGTCTACCTCGAACGGCAGCACCAGCGCCGTCGCCACGAAAAGGACCACCAGGGCCACCGTCACCGCGTTCGGGATGACGAACTTCCAGCTGTCGTAAACCGCGGCGACGCCGAGCAGCAGGCTGTAAAGGCCGAAGACGACGTACAAGACCTGGACGTAAAACGCATCCATTCCGCGGCCGTTTCGCGCTTGTTCAGTCCTGTGCCGCCGAGGCCTCGGCGTTCTCGATGTCCCGCATGCTCTTCAGATAGGCGAGATTCCGCGAGGCGGCCTCGTTGAAGCTGGGATCCACTTCCATGGCCCGCAGCAGGTAGGCTTCCGCATTGGCGTAATCACCCCGCAACATGGCGATGAAACCGATGTTGTTCAGCACCTTGCCCATATCCTTCTCGGACACCCCGGACATCGCATGGGCGTACTTTCCCTGCCACGCGAAGGCCAGGCGCAAATTTCCCTGCACTGTCGGCAACTCCGGATCGAGCCGCAGCGCCTTGTTCAGGTCCTCGATCGCCTCTTCCAGGCGTCCCTGCATGATCATGGAATAGCCGCGGTTGTTGTAAATCAGCGCCGAACCGGGATTCGCCGCCAAGGCCTTCCCGTAGCTCTCGACCGCCGCCGCCCAATCGCCGCGCGAGTCGTGGTAGAAACCCAGCGCATTCCAGGCGCGCCATAGCGCCGCGTCCTGTTCGACCGCATTCCTCAGGCTCTCATACCCGGCTTCATCGTCGCCCGTGAGCATCAAGGAGATCCCGTGGCCTTGCAGCGCCAGGGCACGCACCTCCGGCTGCCCGACGAGCGCCTCGAACGCCGCAGCCGCCTGCTTCGGCCTCCCGGTGGCCAGGCGCAACTCGGCCAACGTCAGTTTCGCCCTGGCGTTGTCCGGATCGGACACCAGGACGCGCTCCAGCAGCTTCCGCGCGTCCTCGTAACGGTTCTCGGCAAGGGCGCGTTGCGCCAGGTCTACGGTGCCGGGCGCGGCGGGCTCCAGTTCCGGCGTCGGCGTAAGGGAAAGCTCGGGGGAATCCTCTGCAATGGTCGCGCAGCCGCTAACGGCGAGCAAGAGCGCGGCGGCGATACCGCAGGTCTTCGCCGAACCGGCCCACCGGACGGTCGGCGCCTTGCGACTATCCCGAACGCGCACTGGGAGACCTCCTGGCCGCGTAGAACAATTCCGCATCGAAATCCAGTAGATCGCCACCCAGCTCGATCCTTATATCCGCTGCCTGGTCGTCTGTGCTTTCGAGATCGACCTCGGCCGGCAACGCGTTGGCGAGATCCACGGCGTACTGCCGCCAAACCTCCCGGTAGTAAATCGTGGTTTCCATATGGGAATAATGGTCCGCGTTGGTCAATCGGCCTGCCGTGATCCCTTTGCCTTCCAGATAATTGCGCAGGCGAGCCGCCATGCGCAGCCGCCCGGTGCCGTTGGAGACCTCGATCAAGGGGGCGGTCACCGGCTTGGCCAGCGGCACGGGCGGGTCCCCGCCACGATCGGCCACGCCACGGCCGGCAGGGCCGGCATCGCGCGCATCGCCCGTCTTTGCCGGCTTCCTGGGCCAGATACCGGACATCGGCGCGGCGATCAGGTGCGGCATCAGATCGCCGGCTTCGGGCTGCCTCACCCGATAGGTCGACCAGCGCGGGCTGACCCGAACGTCCGTTACGTCGGTGATGAACGCCAGTTGCGGCCGGGTGACCAGGGTCTGGACCTCGGGCGCCGTCCGCACGATCAACGGCACCGGGCCCGCGGCACCGGGCTCGGTCTTGGGCGCCACGGCGACGGGCTCGGTCCCGGGCGCCACGGCGCCGGGCTCGGTCCCGGGTATCCGGGCGATCTTGTCGCGCGCCCGCCGCGGCGGCCCGGCGTATTGCACCCCGGCCTCGGCGGAGCGCCAGTTGCCCGCCACCACCGGATTGTTCCGGTCCAGGTCGTAGGCATCCCGCAGATACGCCACGGCCAGATCGAAGCGTTTCTGAAGCAGATAGGAATAGCCCATATTATTGAGGGTCTGCGCCGATTCCGGGTTCAGGGTCAGCGCCCGCCCGTAGTAACGGGCCGAAAGGTCGTAGCGTGCCAGCCGGTCATAGGCCGCGGCCAGTCCGTTCAGCGCCTCGATCGACTCCGGTTGGTAGTTGACCGCAGTCTGGAAATGCTTGACCGCGAGGCCGAACTGCCCGGCGGCATAGTGATATTTCCCGCGCTCGTAGGGCGTGCCCGCCACCTCCTGACCGGTCCCGGGATTCAACCGGAACTCGCTCATGAGGCTCGAGCAACCGCCGAAGACAACCGGCGCAACGACCGCCAAGGCGCGCGTGATTTGCCAGATCGTCATTTCTACTCTCCCCTCTCAAATCGCCTCATATCTTCCCGGTGTCAGCCGCCACTTCCAAGGTGCGGAAGGATATCCCTGATGATGGTGATCATGCCGGGAAGCAGGACGACGGCGAGCATCGCGGGCAGGATGCAGGTCACCAGGGGTATGGTCAGCTTGACCGGAAGCTTGTGGGCCATTTCCTCGGCCCGCAGCATACGTGCGCTTCGCATTTCCTCGGCATGAACTCTCAGGGTCTGTGCCACGCTCGTGCCCAGGGCGTCCGACTGGACCAACAGCGTGACGAACGAACTGACCTCCCTGAGACCCACCCGCTTGGCGAAATTGCGCAGCGCATCTTCCCGGCTTTTGCCGGCGCGCAGCTCGAGGGCGACCAGGCCGAGCTCCGATGCAAGTATCGGATGGGCTGGCGCGATCTGCGTGCCCACGCGGGTGAAGGCGGCATCGAGCCCGAGTCCGGCCTCGACGCAGACCACCATCATGTCGAGCGCATCCGGAAAGGCCTCGGTAATCGCCCTCTGGCGCCGATCGACGCGCGACGAGACCCAAATACCCGGCAGGTAGAGGCCGGCCAGACCGAGGCCCGCGGTCATCATCAGGAGCTTGCGGACCGGCATGTCGCCCGCGAGATACGGCGACAGCAGCAGGAAGCCTAGGGGCGCCCCGATCGCCAGGACCGTGCGAATGAGGAAATAGTTGCGTACCACGTTCGGGCCGACGAGACCGGCCTGCAACAGGCGCATCCGAACGCTCGATTCCACGCCCTCGCTTTGGTCGACGAAATACTTCTCGAGGGGCTTGAGCAGCTCGTCCCAGCGCGTCTCCCGGTTGATGGTGCGCAGCGACAGCTCGTCCTTGCGCGTCCTGTCCGTGGGCTGCGCCGCATCCCCGGCAAGCCTGCGCTGAACCGGGTCACGCTGCCAGAACAGGGCGGCCACGCCGACCACGGCCAGAAACACCGCGACGAACACCAGGCCGAGCGACAGCGTCGTAAAGCCGCCCGGAAGGGCCTGGATCAAGAGACTAAGCTCTTGCTCGACCGAATCCAAAAAGCCCATGACGCCCTCCCGTACTGCTCAAACCCGGAAATTGACCAGCTTGTACATGATGTAAATCCCCAGAAGCTCCAGGACGAGCGCAACGCCCAGGAAGGGGAGAAACAGCGGGTCATCGGCCACGCTCATGTAGAAGCCCGGCTTCGCGGTAAAAACCAAGCCGCCGAATATGAAAGGCAGCGCGGCCAGAATTTTAGCGGACAAACGCCCCTCGGCGGAAAGCGCCCGGATCTTCTTGAACATGCGGAAGCGGGCCCGAATGACCGTGGACAAGCCGTGGAGGACCTCGGCCAGGTTGCCGCCCGTCTCGTGCTGAATGTGGATGGACACGACGACATACTGGAAATCCTCGAGATCGACCCGATCCCCCAGGTTCGTCAGGGCATCCCGCAAATCCAGGCCATAGGTCATTTCATCGACCGCCAGGCCGAACTCGGAGCCGATCGGGTCCGGCATTTCCTTGGTGACCAGGCTCATTGCGGCGCTCACCGGATGACCGGCATGCAGGCTCCGCACCATGACATCCAGGGCATCGGGAAGCTGCTCGCCGAAAAGTTTCAGGCGCTTGGACTTCAAATATTTGAAATAAAAGACCGGCCCCGCGACGCCGACGATGATCCCGACGAGCGCGGCGACAAGCGTCAGGGACCAACCGGCAGGCACCGCCGAACCTCTCGCCAGGATCAGCAGTCCGAAGAACACGACGACCGACAACGCCGCCATCAGGACGACGACGCGGCGCAACGAAATCGTCAGGCCGGACTGCTGGAGCAGGTGATCGAACTGCGCGGGAAGATCACTCAAGGGCCCGAAAAGGTCGGACCTCTTTCTGGGCTTGCGCCGCAGCGTCTCGAAGACCTCGCGCGACGCCACGCCGGATTCCAGCATCCGCATGCGGCGGTTGGCCGCATCGCGCCCGACCCTGCTATCCGCGAAGAGATAATAAACGCCTTCGATGAGCAGAAGCGCGGCAAGGAATATGGCGCCGTACAGAAGATATATCGTATCGAATGACGCAAGTCCGTCGAATGACATGATCCACCCTATCCCAATGGCCGGTTCGGATCGAAGATGTCCGCCGGCACATCGATCCCCCTGGTTTCGAACTCGTGCATGAATTTCGGCCGGATCCCGGTCGCTATGAAGTCGCCGTGGATCGTGCCGTCCGGATCCGTTGATTTGCGGCGGAACCTGAAGATTTCGTGCATGGTCACGACATCGCCTTCCATGCCGGTGATCTCGTTCAGACTGATCAGGCGCCGGTGGCCGTCGCTCATCCGCTCGAGCTGAACGACGACATGCAAGGCCGCGGCGATTTGCCCGCGCATGCTTCTGGTCGGCAGGTCGAACCCGGCCATGCCGATCATCTGTTCGACCCTGGAAAGCGCGTCGCGGCAGGAGTTGGCGTGCACCGTGGTCATCGAGCCTTCGTGGCCCGTGTTCATGGCCTGCAGCATGTCGAAGGCCTCGCCCGCCCGGACCTCGCCCACGATGATCCGGTCGGGCCGCATGCGCAGGGCGTTTTTCACCAGCTCGCGCTGCGTGACCTCGCCCTTGCCTTCGATATTGGCGGGGCGCGTCTCCAGGCGCGCCACGTGGGTCTGCTGGAGCTGAAGCTCGGCCGCGTCCTCGATGGTGACGATCCGCTCCTTGCCGTCGATGAAGGCCGACATGGCGTTCAGCATGGTGGTCTTGCCGCTGCCCGTGCCGCCCGAGATCAGAACGTTGCGCCGGGTCTTCACGATGCCGATGAGCAGCGCCGCGAACTCCGGCGGCAGGGTGCGAAGATCCACCAGCTTGTCCAGGTCGATCGGGATCTTGGCGAACTTGCGGATCGAGAGCAGCGGGCCGTCGACGGCCAGCGGCGGCACGATCGCGTTGACCCGCGACCCGTCGGCCAGCCGGGCATCGACCATCGGCACCGATTCGTCGACCCGACGGCCCACCGCCGAGACGATCTTGTCGATGATCCGCAGCAGATGCCGGTCGTCCTTGAACCGCACCGGGGTGATTTCCAGGCGGCCGGCGCGTTCGACGAAGACCTGCTCGTAGGTGTTGACCAGAATATCCGTGATGGTCACGTCCTTCAGCAGGGGCTCGATCGGGCCCAGGCCCAGCAACTCGTCCAGGATGTCATCGACGAGCTGGGTCCGCTCGGTGAGATTGAGCGGCTTGTTCTCTTCCACAAGGAGTTCCCGGACCATTTCGCCGATCTCCCTGCGGAACTCCTCGGGCGCCATCTTGTCGATGACCGAAAGGTTGATCATGTCGAGCAGGCGCTGATGCAGCATCATCTTGAGCTCGGTATAGCGCGAAGAAATGCTGGTGCTGGCCCGATACGGCGTATCGCCGCTCTCGGTCATTTCCGGCGTCGAGAACGCGCTGTCGTTCGCGACGGATTTCACCTCGACCGGCTTGTCCGCTTGCTTCGTCGACTCATCCGTTACGCGCAAGAACATTCGACCTCTCCTTAACTGCTACCTGCTCACACAAGCCGCGGTTCCAACCGATCCCTGTCGCCCGATACCGCTTTGACCGAATCATCGATCATCTTCTGAATGCTCATCTCCACTTTCGAGCGTTTCTTGATGGCGGACAGGGAAACGCCCTGGTTTAGCGCTTCGCTCACGGTCTTGTAGTCGTTGACCACGAAATAATCGATGTCCCGGCCAAGGGCCTTTTGTGCCTCCTTGACGCGAACCGACCTGCCCCAGCCCTTCTCGAAGCGATTGAGCGCGATCTTCACCGGCGCCTCCTCCAGGCCGTGGGCCCGCATCGTGTCGAGCTGACGCCGCGCCTGGCGAATCCCCGCAACGCTGAGCTGGGTGACCAGAACGATCAGGTCGGAGCTGGCCAGGGCCTTGTAGGTCCACGCATTCCAGGCTTCCGGCAGATCGAGGAAGACCACGCCGTATTCCGCGCGGGCCAGCCTCAGGCACCTGCGCAGCAGTTCCGGTGTCATCGATTCCAGCGGCACCACGTCGCGGGGGGCGGCCAGCACCTCGAGGCCGCTTCCGTGCTCCGCCATCACGCTGCGCAGAAGCTCGCCGTCGAGCCGGTCCGGCGACTCCACGAGGTCGGCAAAACCGACCCTGTCGTCGAGGTCCAGATAAAGGGCCGCCGTGCCGAACTGGATATCGAAGTCGAGCAGACACACGCCTGGATCGCCTTCCCTGGCGCGCGCGGCAAGCGAGCAAGCCGCCTGCACCGCGAGCGTGGTGGCGCCGACACCCCCGCCGCTCTTGATGAAGGAGATCACCTTGCCGCCCTCCTTGGCCGGCTCGCTGGCGCGCACCTGCCGCATCCGCGCGGCGGCGTGATCGAGCGCGGTCAGAAGATCGGCCCGCGAAATCGGTTGCGGCACGAAGTCGACCACGCCGAGGCGCATCAGCTGCCGGACGTCCTGGAGCGTGATTTCGGCGGCCGTGGCCACGACCGGGGTCTTGGGAAAGTGCGTCTGGACGATCCGCCCCAGATGCTCGACTTCCTCGGCGTCGCGCGGATCGACGTCCAGGAGCAGGACATCCGGATTGTCCGCGAAGATGTCGATGCCGGGCCTGACGTCCTTGAGCTTGCCGACGTGGACGTCGATCTTGGTGCCGTTTATGCCGGTGCAGGCTTCGCTCAAGGCCGTGCCGGCCTCGTTCGAGCGCAACACGGCCACCACGTTCATGTGCCGCGTGGGCGTCATCCTCCGAAGCCTCCTCCCTCGATCCTGGTCATCCCGCTCACACGCATGGCCCGAGATCGCAATGGTCCTCGCCCGACAGAGTCGCGGCGAAGTCCGGCATGTTGATCGTGTCCAGCCCCACGAGCCCGAGGGACAGAAACCGGAACTGCATGCCGACCAGGCTGACCGTCACCAACGGATCGATGTCCGGGCCCACCGGATTGCCGGCAAATCCCAGCGACGTGTAATCGTATCTGACCACGACGTTGGCCGGGGCAATCCGGCCGAAGACCCGCTGCATCCGGTCCACGATGGCGGCAAAGGCTATGGGATCCAGATCGGCGGCGCTGCCGTTGCAGCCCGCGATCGTGCAGATCGTCGGATTCGGCAAGGGAAACGAGGCGACCGCGACCGTATCCCCGGCGCTGACACCCGTTATGGACACGCCGTTGAAGGTCTGCCAGCTCTCCGACACCATGTCGCTGACCACCGCGAAACGGACGCCGGCCTGGGTCGCCTTGGAAGCCTTGTTCCACTCCCAAAGCGCCCGGCTGAAGTCGAAGATTCCCAGGATGAACATGAAGAACACCGTCGACACGATCACGAACTCGATCGAGGTGATGCCCCGCTCGTCGCCGAGAAACCGGCGGATCGGCATAGAGTTCCCCTTACTGACCAAAGTGGACCTCCTTGTGGCGGATGGTGAAGGTCAGCGCATTGCCCCGGCCCAGGACGAAACCGTTCAGGAACGGGAACGAGACTTGGGCGGACATGACCAGACTGGGAATCTGGGTGAGGCCCGCGTAATAACCCTGAACGGTGTTCGCGGTGTTGTCGAAGCAGTCCACCGTGATGGCGATGCCCGCGGCCGAAAGGCTGGCGGTGTTGTTCCAGTACGGCAGGAGAAAATCCGTCGAGCCGTCGAGCGAACCGGTCATCGCCAGCATCATCGCCTGCACCGCCGGAGCGGAACTCTGATCGACGGTCCCCGTCGAGCAACTCAACCCCATGGCGGTGGCATCGATTCGGGTCAGGTAGCGCGTGGCGTCCCGGATGCTCTTCGAGACCGCGTGGTAGTCCACCAGCAGGCGCCCGATGTCGATGGCGCCGAAGAGCAGCACCGTCAGGACCGGCAGCACCATCGCGAACTCCACCGCCGCGGTGCCTTTTCTTGCCCGCCAGAACTTCCGGGCCAACCTTATGTGTCGCGTCATGTGTCGTCTCGTCCTCACGGCCATCACTTGATCAGCAGGAACCGTTCCTTCACGAGATCGGGCGTCACATCCACGTCGCCGATACCCAGCCCGAGCGGATCGACCAGCTCGCCGAACAGCGTGTCGGCCACGGTGTAGCCCATGGGTTCGGTCAGGAAGACCGCCACGTTGCCGTGGGGCTTGGTCCGGTCGACCGTGCGCCGGCCGCCGCCCATGGCGGCGCAGTTGACCACCGCCATGATCATGATCCGGCGGTCGACGGTCGCGGCGACGGCGGGCGGCTCGGGAAGGTCGTAGTCAACCGTTAATTCAGCACCGCCCCGATAGCACACGGGCGGCTCCTCGAAGGCCATGTTCGGATAGGAACCGGTCGCCGGGTCGTACTCCTTCTCCCAGACGTAGAGCTCCCAGCGGCTGATCCGCCCGTCCGGGCCGATGGTCGGCGAGTTCGGCCGGTCGGCATAATTGGGACCCGTCGGGTCCAGCAGATCCGCTTCGGTCATGCCGGGGTGATAGACGTCGAGATAGGTCTGGATGTCCCACTGGCCCGTGCCCATCTGCCTGCCCTCCGGGGTCTTGTCCCCCGGCGGCACCTTGAACAGGCAGCCGCCCGGGCCGTGCCGGATCGACACGCCGTTGGCGGCGGTAAAAGAGGGGTCGTCGGTGTCCGAGAGCGTGTAGTTGCAAGTGTCCTTCGGGTAGGCCATGGCCCGGATGTAAACGCCCGGGAGATCCGTGCTTTCCACGAGCCCCATTCTCGGGTAGTCCGGCAGGTACGGGTCCGGCACGCCGTCGAGATCGAGATCCACCATCTTGTGCTTGCCCGGGCCCCGGTAATACGCGGGCTCGCCGCTACCGGCTTTGCGCGGCTTCTTCCAATCGCCGGAATCGGCCTCGGACGCCGGGTTGTACTTGCAGCTGCCGGTCGCCGCATCAAAGGACCCCTTCGGAACCAGGCCCTTGCCCACGTTCGGCGAGGGCTGCCGG
>JBHIDD010000042.1:0-12771 GCA_046759925.1 Kiloniellaceae bacterium | reverse complement strand
CCAAAACCTCAGTCCCTTCAACACCTTGTCGCTTCAAGAAGGGGTAAAGTTCGGTTTAGACGAGCCGGAAGCAAGGGGATAAGCCTTTGGGTCAATATCCAGAGCGGTTGGTATTAGGCGGCCTTCTCCACGGCGATCTTCTCCACCGTGATCCTGGCGCCCTCCTCGGCCATGGTCCGATCCAGCAGTTTCGCGCAGGCATAGACCGCGTCGATGTGCGGGCAAGGCGTATCGGTCAAGCGTCCCAGCTCGATCACGGCGCCGACCAGCGCCTCGATTTCGAGCGAGCGGCCCGCCTCGACATCCTGCAGCATCGAGGTCTTGTGCTTGCCGACCGCCGCCGCGCCGGCGATCCGCTTCTCGATGGTATGGCGGAAGTCGATGCCCAGCTTGCCGGCGATCTCGGCCGCTTCGCGCATCATGTTTGCGGCCAAGTCGCGGGTCTCCGGGAACTCGCACATGTCGACCAGGGTCGCATGGGTCAGCGCGCTGATCGGATTGAACGAGAGATTGCCCCAGGCCTTGAGCCAGATCTCGGAGCGGATCGCGGTCAGCACCCGCGACCGGTAGCCGGCCTCGATCAGAAGCTCGGAGAGCCCGATGATCCGCGCGCTTTCCGAATTGTCCAGCTCGCCGACCGGGAAGCGGTCGCCTTCCACGTGGTGGACCACCCCCGGCGCGGTGACCGCCGCGGCCGGGTAGACCACGCAGCCGACGATCCGGTCGGCCCCGATGTTCGCCTCGATCACCCCGTCGGGGTCGAGCGAGTCGAGCCGGCGCCCGTCGTAGGGGCCGCCGTGCTTCTGGAAGTACCACCAGGGCAGGCCGTTCTGGATGGTCATCACCATGGTGTCCGGCCCGAACAAGGCGGGAATCCGGGTCGCCACCGAACCGATGTGATGGGCCTTGAGCGCGAGGATCACCAGGTCCTGCGGCCCGGCCTCCTCGAAACTCGCGGTCGCGGCGGCGTCTTTCGCCACGTGCTCGGAGCCATCCGCCATGACCAGCTTGAGGCCCTTCTTCCGGATCGCCTCCAACTGCGCGCCCTGGTCGATCAGGGTGACGTCGTTGCCCGAGAGAGCCAGCTTGACCCCCAGCATACCGCCGATCGCGCCGGCGCCGACGACGCAAATTCGCATGCTTAAGCCTCCTTTTCGCCTGCAACGCGGATCGCCGCCCGCAATTCTTACCGAAAGTCCGAGTGGATGCCAGTCGGCACCGACCGGGCGCGGCGGCGAAACCCTACTGTTCGAACACGTTGCTCAAGGTGCCGATACCCTCGATGGTGACCTCGATCGTGTTGCGCGGCTCCTTCATCGATCCCACCCCGACCGAGGTGCCGCAGGCGATCACGTCCCCGGGACAGAGCGTCATGTCGTGGGAGACCAGGCTGACGAGCCGCGCCGGCGGGTGGATCATGTCGCCCACCGGGTAGTTCTGCCGCTCCTGGCCGTTCAGGACCGTCCGGACCGAAAGGGTCTTCGGGTCCAGCCCGGTCGCCACCACCGGGCCGAAGACCCCGAAGGTGTCGAAGCTCTTGGCCCGGACCCACTGCGCGAAGGTCGGATCCTTGTTGATCAGCTCGACCGCCGTGACGTCGTTCACGCAGGTGTAGCCGAAGATGTAGCGATCGGCGTCGGCCTCCGGCACCTCCTTGCAGACCTTGCCGACGACGATGCCCAGCTCGCCTTCGTAGACCACTTTCCCGGCGTAGGATTTCGGCCTCCGGATGGTCTCCCCGTCGGCCAGAAAGGAGTTGCCCGCCTTGAGGAGGTAAAGCGGCTCCTCGGGGACCGGCATGTTCAGCTTTTCCGCCAGCGCGTGGAAATTGTTCCACAGCGCGATCATCTTGCTCGGTTCGGTCGGGGTCAGCACCCTGACCGCGCCGAGCGCCACGGTCCGGGACGTCTTGCGGGGTCCGGCGAAGATGTCCCCCTCGTGTTCGGTGATGGTGTCGCCCTCGAGGGTCCCGAACCCGGATTTGCCCCCATGTTCGAATCGGATCCAGCGCGCCATGGCTGCCCCCCCTTCGGATTTTTCCCAAAGCCCTTGCGCAAGACGGCCGGCATTCGGCGCATCCAGCGGGCCCGCCCGCCACCGGCCGAACTTCGGCCGGCCCAAGGGCGGCGAACTTCCCGGCCGCGGCGGCGCTCGCCGGGCGACATCGCGCGAACGATTGGCTCGTTATCGGTCGGGCAAGGGTCAACCCGGCCCGGCGAGGTCGGCCCACCGGATCAAGGTTACCGGAAAACGGGCGGCCCGGTCCAGAGCGGCCGACACCGGCGACTATTCCGCCTGACGCATCCGGCCGCTGCGGCGGTCGATCTCGAGCTTCTGCACGAGCGAACCGTCCTTGGTGACGATCTCGGCGACGATAGTGTCGTCGTCGGCCTCGGTGACTTGGCCCAGCTTGAGGCGCGGGTTGCCATGCCAGGCCAACCGCCGCTCCAGCCGTTCGCGGACGTCATCGGCCGACAGGTCGCGGGCCGGCATACCGTAAAGCATGGGGGGGCCAATCCCCCGGCCCATCATGCCGTGACCCATGCCCATCATGCCGTGAGGCATGCCCATCATCCCGTGACCCATGCCCATCATGCCGTGAGGCATGCCCATCATTCCGTGAGGCATGCCCATCATGCCGTGATGCATGTCCATCATCCCATGACCCATGCCCATCATGCCGTGATGCGTCCCCGTCATCGAGGGCGGCTGGCCGCCCATGCCCTGTTGGCCATGGGCCGAGGCTGGTGCCGCCAGGCCGGCCAGCAGCGCGGCGGCCAACAGGGCCGCGGTCAATGCGGATCTCTTGGTCATCTTCGACTCCAAAGGTCTGGAATGCGCCTTCGGCTCAAAAGCGCGCTAGAGTGAAGAGTGTTACGGCGCGCACTGACGCGCCATGATGTGGATCAATGCCTGGCAAAATTCTTGCCTCCGGCGCCCGCGGCACGGCTTAACCCGCTTTTCCCCCTACTCCCACTCGATGGTCCCCGGCGGCTTGGAGGTCATGTCGTAGACCACCCGGTTGATGCCGCGCACCTCGTTGATGATGCGCGTGGCGACGGCCGCGAGGAACGTGTGCTCGAAGGGGTAGGATTCCGCGGTCATGCCGTCGGTGGAGGTCACCGCCCTAAGCGCTAAGACGTAGTCGTAAGAGCGCGCATCGCCCATCACGCCCACGGTCTTGACCGGCAGCAGCACGGCGAAGGCCTGCCAGATGGCGTCATAAAGCCCCGCCTTGCGGATCTCGTCGAGATAGATGGCGTCCGCCTTGCGCAGGATGTCGCACTTCTCGGGCGTGACCTCGCCGGGGATGCGGACCGCCAGGCCCGGTCCCGGAAAGGGATGCCGGCCGACGAGATCCTCGGGCAGGCCGAGCTCGCGGCCGAGCGCGCGGACCTCGTCCTTGAACAGCTCGCGCAGGGGCTCGACCAGCTTCATGTTCATGCGCTCGGGCAGGCCGCCCACGTTGTGGTGCGACTTGATGGTGGCCGACGGCCCGCCGCCGAACGACACCGATTCGATGACGTCGGGATAGAGCGTGCCCTGGGCCAGGAAGTCGGCGCCGCCGAGCTTCTGAGCTTCCTCCTCGAAGACCTCGATGAAGGTCGCGCCGATGATCCGCCGTTTCGCCTCGGGCGCCGTCACGCCCTCGAGCTTGCCGAGGAACAGTGCGCGTGCGTCCCGGTGCACGAGCGCAATGTTGTAATGGTCGCGGAACAGGGCGAGCACCTGGGCCCCCTCGCCCGCGCGAAGCAAGCCATGGTCGACGAAGATGCAGGTCAAGTGGTCGCCGACCGCCTCGTGGAGCAGCACGGCGGCAACCGCGGAATCGACCCCGCCCGACAGCCCGCAGACGACCCGGCCGCCGCCGACCCGGGCGCGGATGTCGGCGACCGCCTGCCCGCGGAAGGCAGCCATGGTCCAGTCGCCGCCGCAGCCGGCGATCGAGCGGGTAAAGTTGGACAGCAGCTTCGCCCCGTCGGGCGTGTGCACGACCTCGGGGTGGAACTGCACGCCGTAGATGCGCCGGGCGTCGTCGGCGACCATGGCAAAGGGCGCGCCCTCGGAGGTGCCGACCACACGGAAGCCTTCCGGCAGGCGGATCACGCGGTCGCCGTGGCTCATCCAGACCTGGTGCCGCTCGCCCTTGCGCCAGACCCCCTCGGTCAGCCTGCAGTCGTCGGTGACCTCGACGAAGGCGCGGCCGAACTCCTGATGATCGGAGCGCGCCACCTCGCCGCCGAGCTGGGCGCAGATGGCCTGCTGGCCGTAGCAGATGCCGAGCAGCGGCACGCCGAGCTCGAAGACGGCCTCGGGCGCCCGCGGGGTATCGGCTGCGGTCACCGAGGCCGGGCCGCCGGAAAGGATGATCGCCCTCGGCTTAAATCGCCGGACCGCCGCGGCGCCGGTATGATACGGCACGATCTCGCAGTACACCCCGGCCTCCCGCACCCGGCGGGCGATGAGCCGGGTCACCTGGGAGCCGAAGTCGAGGATGAGCACGCGCTCGGTCATGGCCGGTTTCTACCGCCCGACCAAGCGCAAAGTCCAGCCGCCATCGCGGGGCCCAGGAACGGTCTCCCGATAAACGCGTTGACCACGGCCTTCGCCATCCGGCGCAATATCAAGCCCCGCTTGGGAAGCCGCGCGCTTATCCATTGCCGGAGCGCGGCCGCGGGCGACACTCTCAAGCGCCCGGCGCCATAGATCGAGATTCTATCGTTCCGTGGAAACACGCGGATGGCCGATTTTCATACGGCTTTGTCCCCCTCGATCCGGCCCAAGGCTTCGCGACACGCTTCCTTCAGCGCCGGCAAATCCTTGTCCACGATCAGCCAGATCCGCGTGACATCGACTGTCGTGTATGCGTGTCGCAGGCGGTTGCCGAGGCCCCGGATATCCCTCCACGGAATGTCCGGGCACAGTCGCTCGGCGTCGTCACCGAGTTTCACTGCGGCTTCGCTGATCCTTGCCGAACACCGCTCGACGGCATCCGCCGTCCTCTTGTCCGCCGCGAACGCATGGCCGTCCATGCCCGCCGTGTACTCCTCGATGCGGGCGATGTTCTCCACAATGTCTTCAAATCGCGGCGCAGGGTCCTTAGAAGGCACGGATCGCGTCCTTCTCTATGTTCTGACGAACCCGCGGCTTCAGCGTGCCTTCCTCCACCAGATCGACCTTGTGTCCAAGAAGGTCGCTCAACCGGTTTTCCAGATGCACCACATCCAGCAGCGACAGACGCATCCCCCGATCGAACGCCGCCACAAGGTCTATATCGGAGTCCGCCGCCGCCTCGTTCCGGGCCCGCGATCCAAACACCGCCAATCGCACGATGCCGGCGGCGCGCAGCTCCGGCTCGTGCTCCCGCAGGGCCATGATGATTGCCTCGCAATTCATATCGCAATTATGAAACGCCCTTTGGGCAACAGGCAAGTCATTGATTCAAAAGGGACCGCAGAGGCGTATCGGAAGGGACGGCCCGGTGCGCGTGCGACGCGACGCAGGTTGGTTTTTGAGCGGCGTGCTACGCGTTCCGCTCCGCCAGCCAGGCGGCCAAGTCCGGCCAGCCGTAGGCGGTTTCCTCCAGCAGGGTCCCGGCGAAGGACTCCTTCCGCTCCGCGACGCACCGACCGCCCATGGCCTCGTAGAAGAAGCGCGCCGGATTGGCGCTCAAGACCCAGACCAGCGCGCCGTTCGCCCCGGCCTCGTGCAGCACCGAGAACAGCCGGCCGAGCAGGCGCCGGCCGATGCCCCGGCCCTGCCAGTCGCCGGCGACGTAGAGCGTGTAGACCTCGCCCGCGTAGGGTCCGCCGCGCGCACGCCCGCAACTGCCGAAGCCGACGAGCCGGCGGCCGGCGGCCTCGGCGACCAGCACGGTCTCGACCCCGCCGCGACGCGCCAGGCAGCTCTCCCACTGGGCGGCGTGCTTCGCCTCGGTCATGCCGACGAGATAGGCATCCGGCACCACGCCCGGGTAGGCGCTGCGCCAGGTCTCGACCTGGATCCGGGCGATCGCCGCGGCATCGCGCGTGCGCGCCGGGCGCAAGGTGACGGCGCCGCTCATGCCGCCTTTCGCGAATTGACGACGGCGGCGAAGAAGCTGTCGATGCAGTGGCGCACGGGGGTCATGATTTCGGAACGGGACGGATCGGGATCACGCCGGGCCGCTGTCACAACGCCGCACAAACGCCGGCGGCTCCGCGAAGCTCCGGCGCCTCACATGTCCTTTCCGTAGTTCGGCGCCTCGCGGGTGATCGCGATGTCGTGCGCATGGCTCTCCCGCAGGCCGGCATCGGTGACCCTGAGGAAGCGGCAGTTGCGCTGCATCTCGGCCACGGTCGCGTTGCCGGTATAGCCCATGGCCGCGCGCAGGCCGCCGACCAGCTGGTGGACGACCGTCGCGACCGGGCCCTTGTAGGGCACTTGCCCCTCGACGCCTTCCGGGACCAGCTTCAATTTATCGGCGATCTCCTGCTGGAAGTAGCGGTCGGCCGAGCCGCGCGCCATCGCGCCCAGCGAGCCCATGCCGCGGTACGACTTGTAAGACCGCCCCTGGTAGAGAAAGACCTCGCCGGGGCTCTCCTCCGTGCCGGCGAGCAGCGAGCCGATCATCACGCAGTCGGCGCCGGCCGCCACCGCCTTGGCCACGTCGCCGGAGAATTTGATGCCGCCGTCGGCGATCACCGGGGTTTGGCTTTTGCGGCAGACCTCGACCGTGTCGACGAGCGCGGTCAGCTGCGGGACGCCGACCCCTGCGACCATCCGCGTGGTGCAGATCGAGCCCGGCCCGATGCCGACCTTGACCGCGTCGGCCCCGGCCTCGACCAAGGCCTTGGCGCCCTCGGCGGTGGCCACGTTGCCGGCCACCACCTGGGCCTGGTTGGACAGCCGCTTGATGTCCTTGACCGCCGTCAACACGCCCTCGGAATGGCCGTGGGCCGTATCGACCACGATGACGTCGACCTCGGCCTCGAGCAGGGCCTCGGCGCGCGCCAGCCCGTCCGGGCCGACGCCGGTCGCCGCCGCGGCGCGCAGGCGGCCCTGGTCGTCCTTGCAGGCTTCCGGAAAGGCCTGCGCCTTCTCGATGTCCTTGACCGTGATCAGGCCGACGCAGCGGTACGCACCATCGACAACCAACAGTTTCTCGATCCGGTGCTGGTGGAGCAGCCGTTTCGCCCCCGCCGCATCGACGCCGTCCTGGACGGTGACCAGGTTTTCCCGGGTCATGAGCTCGCGGACCGGCTGGCGCCGGTTCTCGGCGAAGCGCACGTCCCGGTTGGTGAGAATCCCGGCCAGCCTGCCCGAGCCGCCCTCGACCACCGGGATGCCGGAGATGCGGTGCTTGGCCATCAGCGCCAGCGCGTCGGCCAGCGGCTGCTCGGGATGGATGGTGACCGGGTCCACCACCATGCCGCTTTCGAATTTCTTGACCGCGCGGATCTCGTCGGCCTGGCCCGCGATGTCCAGGTTCTTGTGAATGACGCCGATGCCGCCGGCCTGGGCCATGGCAATGGCCAGCCGGCTCTCGGTCACCGTGTCCATCGCCGAGGAGATGAGCGGAATGCCCAGCTCGATCGCGCGGGTGAGCCGCGTGCGCGTGTCGGTCTGACTGGGCAGGATGGCGGATTCCGCGGGCTGCAAAAGAACGTCGTCGAAGGTGAGCGCCTCGCGGAGTTCCATGCCGATCACCCGGTGCCGTGACGCCTCGAATGACACCACGAGAACTTGACTCTGGCGGGCTGATAAATGGAATGCCCGGGGGTCAAGCGTTCCGGTCAGACCGCCTCAAGGTGATAGGCGCCGCATCATACACATCGCGCCCGCAAAGCCAAGCGGGATTGCCGGCACGTGACCCGGGGCGAAAGCGGCGCGGCGGCGGCGTCCCGGCTATTCGGCCGCGCCTTCGCCGCCCCGGTATCCGCGCGCCACCAGATAGAGTTCGGCGGACTCGGCCCGGCTGGCCGGCGGCTTGACGTGGCGGACCTTTGCGAAGCCGCGTTTGATGCGGGCGAGGAGCTCGCTTTCCGTGCCGCCCTGCAGGACCTTGGCGACGAAGCTGCCGCCGGGGCCGAGCACCGCCTCGGCGAAGTCCAGCGCCGCCTCGGCGAGCGCCATGACGCGCAGGTGATCGGTCGGCGCGTGACCGGTCGCCGGCGGGGCCATGTCGGAGAGCACCACGTCGGCCGGCCCGGCGAGCGCCGCCTTGAGGCGGGCCGGAGCATCCGCGGCCAGGACATCGCCGGTGAGCAGGATCGCGCCCGGAAGCGGGTCCATCGCGACCAGGTCGATAGCGACCACGCGGCCTTTTTTCCCGGCCCGTTCGAGCGCCACCTGGGTCCAGGCGCCCGGCGCGGCGCCCAGATCGACGACCCGCGCGCCGGGCTTCAGAAAGCGGAACCTATCGTCCATCTGGGCGAGCTTGAAGGCCGCCCGGGAGCGGTAGCCGCGGGTCCCCGCCTCGGCCACGTAGGGGTCGTCGAGCTGGCGCTGGAGCCAGCGCGTCGCAGAGGCGGAGCGCCCCCTGGCGGTCCTGACCCGGGTCTTCAGGCCCCGCCCGGCGAGGCCGGTCCCGCCGCCGCGCCTCATGCCGGCCGCCCGCCGCCAGCACCCGGCGGCGCAGGCGTCTCCTCGGCGCGATGCATCAACATGTAAAGGATCCCTTCGCGCAGGCCCCGGTCGGCGACCCGCAAGCGCCCGACGGGCCAAGTCCCGCAAAGCGCCTCCAGGATGGCGCAGCCGGCAATCACCAGATCGGCGCGCTCGGCGCCGATGCAGGGATGGGCCACCCGCCGCTCGTAGCTCATGGCCGCGATGCGCCGGCTGATCAGCTTGACGGTCTCGAAGTCGAGATAGCAGCCGTCCACGCGCGCGCGGTCGTAACGCGGCAGCTTCTGATGCACCCCGGCGAGCGTCGTCACCGTGCCCGAGGTGCCGAGCATCTGCAACCCGCCGCCGGCGGCCAGCGCGCCGAGGCGGTGCTCGGCCTCGAAGGGCGCGATCGCCGCGCGCACCTCCGCGATCATCGTCCGGTAGGTCTTCGGCGTCACCTGGCGGCCGCCGTGGCGCTCGGCGAGGCTCACCACGCCGATCGGAATCGAATGCCAGCCGCGCAGCACCGGGCCCGCCGCCACGTCCGCAGGCCCCGCCAGCTCCAACCAGCCGATCTCGGTGCTCCCCCCCCCGATGTCGAAGACCACGGCGTGGCAGACCTTGGTATCGAGCAGCGGCGCGCAGCCGTAGAGCGCCAGGTTCGCCTCTTCGTCGTTCGATATGATCTCGAGCTTAAGCCCGGTCTCGCGCTCGACCCGCGCCAGGAAGGCGTCGCAGTTGCTGGCCCGGCGGCAGGCTTCGGTCGCCACCGAGCGGGCCCGGGTCACGCCCCGCCGGCGCATCTTGCCGGCGCAGATCCTGAGCGCCGCGACGGTGCGCGCCATGGCGGGCTCCGAGAGCCGCCCGCTCGCGTTCAAGCCCTCGCCGAGCCGGACGATGCGGGAAAAGGCGTCGATGACGCGGAACCCGTCGGCCGCGGGGCGCGCCACCAGGAGCCGGCAGTTGTTGGTGCCGAGATCGAGCGCCGCATAGACTTGCCGCGAGGTGACCGCCACCTCTCCCGCGGCGCGGGAGCCGGTGCCTCGCGATTTCGCCGCGCTGTCCAAGGACGTCCTCTCGCGATGGGTGGCCGGATGGTCGGATTCGCGCTTCTCGCGCCCCCGCAAAGCCTCATGTTAACCGTTTTGATGTGCCCCGCGCCAGCCCCGGACCGCCGCCCGCGCCCCGTCGAAAGCGGTTGAAATCCGCCCGGCGGTGGGACTACATAAAGCCCCGCGCAGGTATCTTCCCGGTCTTCCGGGCCGCGCCGCGCGCAAGCGCCGCTGGGGGATAGTTTAGCGGTAGAACTCTCGGCTCTGGACCGAGCAGCCCTGGTTCGAATCCAGGTCCCCCAGCCAGAACCTAAGGACTCGCAACAAATCAATCGAATCGATATCGCTACGCGATGGGAGGGGCTCCGCCCCTTCGAACCCCGCCAGGGGCCAAAGGCCCCATTGCAAAGGTTTGCAAAGGCCTTCGGCCTTTGCTGGGGTCAAGGGGCAAGGCCCCTTGCATTGGAAACAAGAAACGAATCCGAAGCGGTTATTTCGTTACGAACCCTAAGCTACCGATATAGAATAATTTTCTGCGTCTAACGGGGGGCGGAACTGCCGCCTCTTTTCCGCCGGTTAGGCCGAGGCCTCGCGCCGTCGTGGTCGGTTGAGACCCGCCGGGCGCCGCGAACGGAGCGCCGATATCGGGAAACTCTCTTGCGCCGGTTTCGGTGGTCCGACAAAACGCGCGATGGTGCGGATATTCGGCCCGAATGCTCGCCCGCTTCGCGCCCGCAAAGCGCCCCGCCCCGCGCGGTACCGGCGAAGGGCGGTGATCCTGAGGCGGTTGACGCCATCCGGTGCCCAGCGGCACGCACCGTTCGTCCCGGGCGATGGGGAGGTGGATCCCGTTCGCGATTGGCTTCGCGGTCGACGCGATCGGGGTGACGGTCGCGGAGGATGGCCTTCACCACCTGGGGCGCCCGGAAACCGAGCCGCACGATCCGTTCGAAGGGCTTATGAACGGTTGCAAGACTCTCTTCAATACGCAACGGATTGACGGGGGCGTTGCCGATGTCGCCGACGCGGCACATGTCGAATGGCGCAACCTGCGTCGCGTCATTGACCCGGCGGATGGGCCTTCCGCATCTTGCCCAGATTTCGGTGGCCACGGGTCTTCGCGCATTCCCCCGCGATCACGGCATGCGGCTTTCGAAATCCGCTCGACCGTTCAACCGCTTCGCTATCAGATTCAACACCTTGGGTATGAGCACGCCCCAACCCGCGCTTTTCAGTTCGCGCAAAGCTTGCTCATTGAGACCCTTTGGGGTCGAATGTTCATCGATCAGCCGTTCAAAACCGCCGTCTCCCACTCGCTTCGCCGTGACAGACAGGGCGTGGATCATGGATCCGACGTAGCGCCGAGCCTGGTACGGCTCGATGTTTCGCGCCTCGAGCCACGCGGACATCTCATGCAACAGACCGAAGAACGGCGCCACCATTGCGGTCACCGCCCACAAGGTATGGAGCCGCTTCTCGTCGTCGACCTGGGTCACCGTTCCGATACCACCGAACAGCGTGGCGATTTTTTCGTTCGGTGGGCACAACGCGATCGGGCCCAGGTGATCGGCGACAGGCGGCATCGGCACCATGCGGCAGATCCGTGTCGCCGGCGCAACGAGTTCGCGAAGCTCGACAATGGGAACCGTCGCAACGAAGCTGACGATGGACTGGTCCTGGCGAAAACCGAGTTCGCCGAGCAGTGCCGCCGCGATCTCCGGACGAACGGCGATGCAGACCACGTCGCTGACGTTAACGACGGATTGATTGTCGGCGGCAACAGACACTTGCCGGAACCGGCTCGAAAGGGATCTCGCGCGCTCGGCGTTGCGCGGCGAGACTGTGATCCGGGTCGGCGGCTCGGCAAGCGTGCACAAACCCGAAACCACGGCTTCGGTTATCACACCGGTACCGATGAATCCGATGTCGGTCATGGCCCAGCTCCTGAGGATCGAAGGCTTAAGATCCGAAGTCTCTCGGTGCCGGCCCGATTCGGAAGCCCCTGGCCAAGGGATCGGCCGGATCGAGAACGAAATCGTGGAATCCGGTTATGTAGGAATGGCCTGTGATGCATGGCGTGACGAAGGAAAAGCCGTTGCGTGTGTCCGCGGAGATCACCTCGCCCACCATGTAGGTTCCAAGCGGTCCTTCGAATTTGCGCGCCTCATTGAGGCCGATTTCGCCGCGTGCGAACAGCAACGCGAGCCGCGCACTGGTGCCGGTGCCACAAGGAGAGCGGTCCAGCGCGCCCGGCGGGCAAAGGATCGTCTGCTTGTAATCGCCTACCGTTTTTTTCTCGGACGTGAACAGCACCTGGTAGCAGGTATTGATGTCCGGCCGTTCGGGATGAACGGTTTCGAGCTGTTCGGCGACGGCGTGTCGCACCTTTGCGGATGCATCTATCAGTTGGGCGTCGTTGTGCGGCGCTAGCTCCACGCCGATCGAATCGGCATCGACGAAAACATACATGTCCCCACCGTAGGCAACGTCGACCATGAGGTTTCCATAGGCCTCGACCCGAAGGCGGGCTCGCTCACACAGCAGAAAGCTCTCGACATTCTCGAAGCTGACGGGACCGACAGTGCCGTTTTCGAAAGCGACATCGCAGGCCACCAGCCCGGCGGGGGTGTCGAACCGGACGGTCGTCACGGGTTCGGTGGCCCGGACCATGCCGGTGGACACCACGGTCATGGCGGTGCCGATGATATTGTGCCCGCTCATCGGCACATAAACGTCCTGCTCCGAAATGATGACCGCGAAATCGGCTTCCTTACTCATCGGTGGCAGCAAGAGAACGGAGCACATCAAGCCCGAGCCGCGCGGCTCGAAGTTCAGCATTCGCCGCAAATCGTCATCGTTGCGCTGCAGCCATTCGCTCTTGTCCATGAGGGTGTCGCCCGGGGGGACCGGCACACCGCCGACGATCACCCGTGTCGGGTTGCCCTCGGTATGCGAGTCTATGGTCCTTATCATTCTGCCGAAGCTCAGGCTCATTTCCCGCTCCGTCCGCAAAAAGGCAATGCGCCCGCACTGAGCGAACCGGCGTCCCATCGGGAACCGCCCTCGGAAGGAAGATTAGCGGACCGCCATCGCGGAATCTACGTGGCAAGAAAGCGTTCGAATGTCCGAG
>JBHIDD010000041.1:0-12796 GCA_046759925.1 Kiloniellaceae bacterium | reverse complement strand
CCGAATGACCACCCAGGGCCGTCACACGTGTCACCCTTCTATGATGGAGGGTACTAGAGTCCCGGTCCTCGAGGTAACAGGGGCGGGAGGGCCACCGACGATGGCTGCGGGCTGGTTGCGATCGCTGGCCTGGATTGCCGCGATCGGCCTGTTGTCCGCCGGGCCGGGCCCGGCCGGCGCTGCCGAGGGTGCCGGCTATGCCGATAAGCGCACGCGGATGGTCGAGGTGATTCAGGCGCACGCGCGAAGCGGTTACAGCAGGGCACTCGCACCCGGAATCGCCGCGCCCGTGCTTCAGGCCATGGGCCGCGTGCCGCGCCACGAGTTCGTGCCGCGCAATCTCCGTAACGCGGCCTACCAGGACCGGCCGCTGCCGATCGGCTATGGCCAGACCATCTCGCAGCCCTACATCGTGGCGCTCATGACCGACCTGCTGAAGGTCGACCCTGGCGATGTGGTGCTCGAAGTCGGCACCGGTTCCGGCTACCAGGCCGCCGTGCTCGCCGATCTCGACGTCCAGGTCTACACCATCGAGATCGTGCCCGAACTCGGCCGCCAGGCGGCGGCGCGCCTCGACCGGCTGGGCTACGACAAGGCGCGCACCCGGGTCGGCGACGGCTACTACGGATGGAAGGAACACGCACCCTTCGACGGCATCGTGGTGACCGCGGCGGCCAATCACATCCCACCGCCGCTGGTGCGGCAGCTCAGGCCCGGCGGCCGGATGGTCATCCCGGTGGGCGAGCCCTTCATGGTCCAACAGCTCGTCCTGGTCACGAAAAAAGGAGATGGGACGGTCCAGACGCGGCAGTTGCTGCCGGTCAGTTTCGTGCCGCTGACCGGCGGGCATTGACCGTGCCGCTGATTGCGATCTCGGTCGTTTCGGCCGGCGTCATCGGCTACGAAGTCCTGTTGATGCGGCTCTACTCGATCGCGCAGGGGCATCACTTCGCCTACATGATCATCAGCATCGCATTGCTCGGCTTCGGCGCGAGCGGCACGTTTCTCACGCTGGCGCGGGCCTGGCTGCTCGCGCGTTTCGTCCCGGTCTGGCAGGTCAACGCGGCGGCATTCGGGCTCACCGCGGCGACCGGCTTCGCGCTTGCCCAGAATCTGGCCGTCAATCCCCTCGAGCTGGCCTGGGACCCGCGCCAGGCGATCCGCCTCTCCGGGATCTATCTCTTGCTGATGGTGCCGTTTTTCTGCGCCGCCAACTGCATCGGCCTGGCTTTTGCCCGGTTCGGCGATCGCATCGGGCGCATCTACCGTTTCGACCTGGTCGGTGCCGGCTTCGGCGCGCTCGGCGTGATCGCCGCGCTCTTCGTGCTGTCGCCGTCGGATTGCTTGCGGCTCGTCATTGCGCTGGGCCTTGCCGCCGCCGCGCTGGCCGGTCTCGGCGCTGCGGACCCGCAGAAGACCCGGCGGGCGCTGATCCTGACGCTTGCCGGACTCGCACTCGCCGCCCTCCTGCCCGGGTCGTGGATCGCGCCGCGGCTCTCGGAGTACAAGGGCTTGAGCCTCGCGCTGCGCGTCCCCGGCGCCGAGGTGGTGGCGGAAAGTTCGAGCCCGCTGGGCTTGGTCACCGTGGTGCGCAGTCCGACCGTGCCGTTCCGTCACGCCCCCGGCCTCAGCCTGAAGAGCACCAGCGAGCCGCCGGAGCAGCTTGGCCTCTTCATCGACGGCGACGGCATGACCGCGATCACCCGTCATGACGGGAACTTGAGCAAGCTCGCCTATCTGGATTTCACGACCCAAGCGGTGCCCTATCACCTGCTCGAGGGACCGGAGGTGCTGATCCTGGGCGCCGGCGGCGGCGCCGGCGTGTTGCGCGCCCGCTATCACGGCGCCAGGCGGGTGGCGGCGGTCGAACCGGACCCTGCGGTGATCCGCCTGGTGCGCGAGCGTTACGCCGACTTCGCGGGCCGCATCTATGATCCGGCGGGGGTCGCTTTTTACGTCGCCGACCCGCGCGGCGCTTTGGCCGCCGCGGGGTCCGGCTACGACCTGATCGAACTCCCGATTCTCGGATCTTCCGGGGCCGGCTTCGGAGGCTTGCGCGAGACCTACGCCTACACCGTCGAGGCTTTCGAGGATTATCTCGGGCGGTTGGCTCCGGGCGGGATTCTGGCCGCGACCCGCTGGCTGAGGCTGCCGCCGCGGGAATCGCTGAAACTCTTCGCCACGGCCCTTATGGCGCTGGAACGCATGGGCGTTCGGGACCCCGGCCGCCGCCTGGCCCTGATCCGCGGCTGGAAGACGGCCACGCTCCTGGTCAAGAAGGGCGATTTCACGGCGGCGGAAATCGAGCGCCTTCGCCGTTTCGCGCGCGAGCGCGCCTTCGATCTGGCCTATTACCCGGGCATGGCGCGCCAGGAAGCGAACCGCTACAACCTGCTGGATGCACCGTACGTCTACGACGGCGCGACGGCTCTCCTGGGGCCGGGGCGCGCGGCCTTTATCGCGGGCTACAAGTTCGACCTTCGCCCGGCACGCGACGACCGGCCCTATTTCTTGGATTTCTTCAAATGGCGGGCGCTGCCCGAGCTGCTCGCCCTGCGCCGCCAGGGCGCCATGCCGCTTATCGAATGGGGCTATCTCGTCCTCTTCGCCACGCTTCTGCAGGCCGCGCTCCTGAGCGCGGTGCTGATCCTGCTCCCGCTCGGCGCCTTGCGGCGGCACACCGCGGCCAGCCGCGGGCGGCTCCGGGTCGCGGTCTACTTCCTGGCGCTTGGCCTCGCCTTCCTGTTCATCGAAATCGCCTTCATCCAGCGTCTGGTTCTGTTCCTCGGGCATCCGATCACCGCCGTTGCCGTGGTCCTGGCGGCATTCCTGAGCTTCGCGGGCCTCGGCGCCGGGGCCGCGCCCCGGCTGGCCAGGCGCCTGCCGGACGGGGCACGCGTCTCGGCGGTCGAGGCGGCGGTCGCCGCGATCTCCGGCATCGCGCTGCTCTACCTGGCGGTCCTGCCGGCGCTCACCGCGTGGCTGGTGACCCTGCCGCTCTCGGTCAAGGTCCCGCTGTCGCTTGGCCTCATCGCGCCGCTGGCCTTCGTCATGGGGATGCCCTTTCCCCTCGGCCTGGCGCGGGTCGCCGCGGCCGCGCCCCGGCTGGTCCCCTGGGCCTGGGGCATCAACGGCTGTGCCTCGGTGTTGAGCGCCGTGCTCGCGACCGTGCTCGCGATCGGGTTCGGCTTCACGGCGGTGGTCGGCCTCGCGGTCGGCCTCTACGCCTTGGCGGCCGTTGTCTGGCGCAGGCCGTTTTGACCGAAAAAGAAAAACGAAAAAGATCCTAAACGAAAAAGGGGACATTCTTAATTTTGGGGAAAAGGGGACATTCTTAATTTTGAGCGGACTGGGAAAAGGGAAAAATAAGAATGTCCCCTTTTCCTCGGGAGCCGAAAGCACAAGAATCGTGACTTCCCGTATCAATCGCCCAGCGCCACGCCCTCGCGCCGCGGGTCGGCCCCACCCACCAGGCCCGCAGGGGTCACCGCGATGCCGTGCAGGCCGCTGGTGAGTTTCCGCACGCGCACCTCATGGCCGAGCGCCTCGAGCCGCGGCGCCAGGCGGGCCGCGGCCGTGTCTTCCTCCACATCGGTCGGCCCGTTGCGGTTGACCGCATTCGGCAGGTCGATCGCCGCCTGGATGTCGAGGCCCCAGTCGAGCGATGCGACCAGCGCCTTGACCACGTAGCCGATGATCCGGCTTCCCCCCGGCGAGCCGATCGCCATCACCAGGCGGCCGCGGCGGTCGAGGACGAGGCTCGGCGCCATGGAGCTGCGCGGCCTTTTCCCCGGCTCCACCCGGTTGGCGACGGTCCGGCCCGCGACCTCGGGCCGGAACGAGAAATCGGTCAGTTGGTTGTTCAACAGGAAGCCGCCCGCCATGAGGCGCGAGCCGAAGGCGCTTTCGATGGACGAGGTCATCGAGACGGCGTTGCCCGCCGCGTCGATCACCACGAGATGGCTCGTCGACGGCGGCTCGGGCCGGTCGGGCGCGGGCGCCTGCTGGGCCGGCAGCCCCGGTTCGGCCTTGCCCAGGCTGGAATCGGGCGAGATGAACCCGGCGCGCCGCTTCAGATAGGCGGGATCGAGCAGCCGGGCGACCGGCACGTCGACGAAGTCGGCATCGGCGAGGAAGCGGTTGCGGTCGGCGAAGGCCAGGCGGCTGGCTTCGGCGATCAGGTGCACCGCCCCCGCCGCGTTCGGCTCGAATGCCGCCAGGTCGAAGTGCTCCAGGATTCCCAGGATCTGCAGGACGGCGACACCGCCGGACGTCGGCGGCCCCATGCCGCAGACACGCCAGGCCCGATAGGGGCCACAGAGCGGCTCCCGGCGCTTGGCGCGGTAGCCGGCCAGGTCCTCGAGGCTCAGCCGCCCCGGATTCTTCGCCGCGCCGCGCACGGTGGCGACGATTTCGGCGGCGATCGGGCCTCGGTAGAGGGCATCCGCGCCCTCGCGGGCGATGCGGCGCAGCGTCTTAGCGAAGGCCGGGTTCTTGCGCACGCTGCCGACCGCGCGGGCGGTTCCGGTCTCGTCAAAGAAGTAGCCGGCCGGCCCGGGAAAGGTCTTCAGGTGCTTGTCGCGGGCGATCAGTTCGTGCAGCCGCGGCGAGACCGCGAAGCCCTTTTCCGCCAGCTCGATGGCCGGTTTGAACAGCGTTGCCCAGGGCAGGCGGCCATGCGCCCGATGGGCCAGCTCCAACATGCGCAGCAAGCCGGGCACGCCGACCGAACGGCCGCCGACGGCCGCCTCCCAGAACCCCATGGGCTCGCCGTCGGGCTTCAGGAACAAGCCCGTAGTCGCCGCCGCGGGCGCGGTCTCGCGGCCGTCGTAGGCCGCGATCTCGCCGCTCGCAGCCTGGTAATGCAGCAGGAAACCGCCGCCGCCGATCCCGGAGGATTGGGGCTCCACAAGGTTGAGCACCAACTGCGCGGCAATCGCGGCATCGACCGCGGCGCCACCGGCGCGCAAGACATCCCGTCCCACTTCGGCGGCCAGCGGGTGGGCCGCCGCGACCATCTGGCGTTCGGCCCGGTCCGGCCGGGCATCGCCGGTCACCTGGCAGGACCCGGCCGCGAACAGGGCGACGGCCGCGAACCCCAGGCGGATCAGGATCCGGGTCGGATGGCGTGCTCGCAAGGCGGATGTCCCCCGGGATTAAAAACCCGGAACTTTTAGCGGGCGGCGTTTTCGACGGCCAGTTTAACCGATCTCGCCGCCTTGCGCAGCCGATCGGACCATGGCGCCCGCGCGCGGTGCGAGATCCCGGGGCGGCGTTGCCGGTCAAGCGGTGTGGCGCAGCACCTTGCACATACGCAGGCTCTCGATCCGGTGGCCGCGGTTGCCCAGCAGCCGGATCAGCCAGCCGTCGCTGATCTTGGCCCCGGTTTCGGGGAGATTGGTGTGGATGGCGGTGCACAGCCGGTCCTTGGCCAGGGATTCAATGGCTTCTGCCAGGGCGTGAACCACCGCGCGCTGGTCGAAAAGGTCGAGCGCCAGGAAGTGGTCGGCGATCAGCGCGGGTCCATGCCGGAGATCGTGCGCGATGTGATAGCTGCACAGCCCGGCGATATAATCCCGTTCGCTGATCACGGTGATGATCCCGGCATCCGGCTGTGCCTTGGGCGATACCAAGGGCGCGGCGAAATCGCGCCAATCCCCCAAGCTCACCTCGGGGAGTGCCGCCTGGACGAGCGGATAGGCCTGGGCGATCCGGTCCGGGGTCAGGGGCCGGATCCTGAGCTGTCGCGCCATACGGCGTTCCCCATGGGTATCATCAAACGAGTATCGTCAAATAATCCTTGCGCCTGTTCGCGGCGCCGTCGTTGATGTATGTCAAGCTGAGGTCTGCCGGAGCTGCGCGGCGCAAGTCGCCCGGCGGGCATACCGCGAAGGGAACGTGCAATGTCGTTCCGCAACTTGAACCCCCGGTCGCAATCCGTCACAGTGTGGTAAACTGCTTCAAAGGCGGAGGCAAAGGCTCGGCCCATGGCGATTTTTGACGTTCACCAGATCGGCCGGCTCAAGGATCCCGTTGCGCGATATGCGCCCATGGCGTCGCCCTGCGGTGCCTGTTCGGTGCGCCATCTGACGCTTTGCGCGGCGCTCGAAGGCAGCGAGCTGGCCGAGATGTCGGCCATCGTGTCGACCCTGGAATTTGGGCCCGGGGATCCCTTGTTCGACGAGGGGGAGCCGGCGGCCCACGTGTTCAACGTGACCGCCGGGGCCGTCAAGGTTTACAAGCTGTTGGCCGACGGCCGGCGGCAGGTGACCGGCTTCCTGTTCCCGGGCGATTTCCTGGGGCTCGCCAACGAAGAGACCTACGCTTACAGCGCCGAGGCGGTGACCCATACGGCGCTTTGCCGCTTCCCCCGCCGCAAGCTGGAGAACCTGCTGGAGCGCTTTCCCAAGATGGAGCGGCGCCTGCTTGGCATGGCCAACCACGAGCTGGCAGTGGCGCAGGAGCAAATGCTGCTGCTCGGCCGCAAGACAGCGCGGGAAAAAATCGCCTCCTTCCTGCTGATGCTCTCCAGCCGCGCGGCCCAGCGCGGCCAGAAGGACAATCCGGTTTTCGTGCCGATGAGTCGGACCGACATCGGCGACTATCTAGGCCTCACCACCGAGACGGTCAGCCGGACCTTCACACAGCTCAGGCAGGGCGCCATGATCAGCCTTCTGCCGGGCGGCAAGGTGGAATTCGTCGACCGCGAACGGTTGCAGGACGTCGCCGAGGGCGGCTGAGGCGGACCGGCGGCGCGCCGCCGGCTTTGTTGCACTACAACAATTTTCGATGTAAAAAGGGTGACCGGTTCGGCCGGCCGCTCCGCCTTCCCCGGGGAGCACAGCGGTGAGCGTGGAAAGCCGCAAAAAGTCCATGACGGTGCGGGACATCGAGCGGCGCAAGGGCGGCGAGCCGATCGTCTGCTTGACCGCCTACACCACGCCGCTGGCCCGCATTCTCGATCCGCAGGTCGATCTCCTGCTGGTCGGCGACTCCCTCGGCATGGTGCTCTATGGCATGGCGACCACGCTTGGGGTGACGCTGGACATGATGGTGGCGCACGGCCGCGCCGTCGTTCGGGGGGCGAGCCATGCCTGCGTGATCGTCGACATGCCCTTCGCCAGTTATCAGGAATCCCCGGCCCAGGCCTTCCGCAACGCGGCCCGTGTCATGGCCGAGACCGGCTGCGCCGGCGTCAAGTTGGAAGGCGGCCGGGAGATCGCCGAAACGGTCGCCTTTCTCACCTCCCGCGGCGTCCCCGTCCTGGGCCACGTCGGGCTCAAGCCGCAGTCGGTCAACGCGCTCGGCGGGTACCGCGCCCAGGGCCGCGACGAGGCCGAAGCCGGCCGAATTGCCGAGGACGCCGAGACGATCGCCCGGGCCGGTGCCTTTGCCGTGGTGATCGAGTGCACGGTCGAGCCGGTCGCGCGCGCGATCACCGAGCGGCTGCCGGTGCCGACCATCGGGATCGGCGCCTCGCCCGCTTGCGACGGGCAGATCCTGGTGACCGAAGACCTGCTTGGCCTGTCCGGCGATTTCACGCCGAGCTTCGTGAAGCGCTATGCCGCGGTGGACCGGACGATCGCCTCGGCGGTCGCCGCCTACGCCGAGGACGTGCGCGCCCGCCGTTTCCCCGGCCCCATGCACTGGTTCGGGACCGGCGGGGCAAAGCGATGAGCCCGATGCAGGCCCGACGCGGCGAGGCACCGCTTGCCGTCGTCCGCAGCGTCGCCGAGCTGCGCCAGGCCGTAGCGGCTTGGCGCCGTGCCGGCGGGACCGTCGGCCTGGTGCCGACCATGGGCGCGCTGCACGAAGGGCATCTCGCCCTGGTGCGCCAGGCCCGGGCCGAGTGCGACCGGGTGGTCACGACGATTTTCGTCAACCCGATCCAGTTCGACCGCAAGGATGACCTTGGGCGCTATCCGCGCGACGAGGCGCGCGACGCCGCCCGGCTGGCCGCGCGCGGGGTCGACCTGCTCTATGCGCCACCGGTCGAGGAGATGTATCCCGCGGGCTTCGCCACCACCGTCTCGGTGACCGGGTTGACCGACTGCCTCTGCGGGGCTTCCAGGCCGGGCCATCTCACCGGGGTGAGCACCGTGGTGACCAAACTGCTGTTGCAGGCCCTGCCCGATGTCGCCTATTTCGGCGAGAAGGATTACCAGCAGCTCCTCGTCGTCCGGCGCATGGCGCGGGATCTGGACATGCCGCTCAGCATCGCAGGGGTACCGACGGTCCGCGAAGCCGACGGCCTTGCGCTGTCGTCGCGCAATGCGAACCTCACGCCCGAGCAGCGCCGCCGTGCGCCGGCCCTGTTCCGGGTCCTGACCGCCCTGGCCGGGCGGCTGGCCGCGGGCGCCGCGGCGGAGCCGGAGCTTGCCTGGGGGCGGGAGGCGCTGACCCAGGCCGGCTTCGACCGGATCGACTATCTGGAACTGCGTCACGCGGAAACGCTGGCGCCGTTGGCGCGCGCCGGGGCGCCGGCGCGGCTCTTCGCCGCGGCTTGGCTCGGCCACACCCGCCTGATCGACAACGCGCCGGTCGCATAGGGTCTTTCGAAGCGCACTGATAATCGAAATGACCGGGTTATTTTGCGGCCCCGGGCCCGCAGCGGCCGCGCCGCCGGGCGAAGCCTTAAGCGGCGTTCCGAGCGGGCGCCGAAGGCACAGGAATCGTGGATTCGCGTATTATTTCGGGTCCGTGCTGCGGATGATCGGCGGCACCGATTGCAGTTCGGTGTCCCAGGGGAACAGGATCCAGGTGTCCTGGCTGACCTCGGTGATGAAGCTGTCGACCAACGGGCGCCCGGCCGGCTTGGCGTAGACGGTAGCGAAGTGCGCCTTGGGCATCCGGTCGCGCGCCGCCTTGGCGGTCTGGCCCGTGTCCACGAGATCGTCGATCATGAGCCAGCCTTCGCCGTCGCCCGGCACCCCCTTCAGGATCGCGACGTCGCCCCGGAGCCGGTCGTCGTAGCTGGCCACGCAAAGCGTGTCGATGAGGCGGATGTCCAGTTCGCGCGCGACGATGGCGGCGGGCACCATGCCGCCCCGGGTGATCGCGACGATGCCCTGCCAAGGGCCGCCCTCGATCAACCGCCAGGCGAGCGCCTTGGAGTCGCGATGCAGCTGGTCCCAGGAGACCGGGAAGGTCTTTTGCGGTGCAGGGATCTTGGACACGGCCTGACGTCTCCAGCGGTCAAAAGGTGCGCCGGATTAAAGCCCAAGTGACCGGGTCCGACAACGCCGGTCCGATCCGGACGTGCGCTCAGAGCGTGTAAATCTTTCGGGAATCGCGAGAGCGCGCATCAACGAATTCAATGCGTTAACCGCCCCGAATCGCCTGTTTCTGCGAAAGATTCACAGGCTCTCAGATCATTTCGTCGGGGGCGTCGAGCATGTAGACGCCGTTGATCCGCCAGCTGCCGTCCGGCTGCCGTTGCATGGCGTAGAGCGCCAGCACCGGCGCGCCGTCCGGGCCGACGAAGAGAACCTCCTGGACCGGCTCGCGCCCCGGCCTGCGCAGGCCGCGGAACTCCACCTCCCGCGGCCGGTAGACCGCTGGATAGCCGGTCCTGACCATGGTCATGAAGTTTTCCGGCGTGCCGAACTTCTCCCGGATGCCGGGCGCGGCGAAGGAGAAGGCAAGCGCGGCGTCGTTGCGCCGAAAGGCCTGCAACTGGGACTCGATCACGCCGCGGATCGATCGCCGGTCGGCCTCGCTGAGCCCGGCCTCGTCCGCGGAAACCGGCGGAAGGGACAAGGCGAGTCCGAGACCGAAGCCGAGCAAAAGACGTCCAAGCATCGTGCGCTCCCCTGCCGATGTCATCCGGGAAGTCAGTATGTCAGTATGATTGAGTCCTCTTCACGTCCCTCGCGCGCCACGGCCGCGCCGCCGGCGCTTGCGGCGCGGCCGCAAGCGGGGGTGGCGGGCCGGAGCCAACGGCACGAAATTCGCGACGTTGCGGATAACAAGAATATGGGGCGGTTCCGGCGCCCGGCCAGTTCGATCCGCGCGAACGCGCCGAACGCCCGGGCGTCTGCCAAGCGCCGAAGCCGCCGCGCGCCCGGCGGGCGGCGGCTCGAGGGACGGGCCAGGCGGAAAGCGCGATGCGCGCGCGACGTTTCGGATCGAGGCGCCCGTTCTGTGGATAACCTGTGGATAACTTGTGCATTTCTTGAGTATTTATCCACAGAAAATTTGGTTTTTGCCGGGTTTTTATTGTTGCGGACGAGGGAGGGTCAAGTTAATCATAAGTAACGCAATGCCGGACTTCGGTTCGACGTTGCGCGGACCGGGAGGCCCCACGGCGGAACGGTTCAGCGGAGCGGAAAGCCTTCGGGCGGACCGCCCCAACGAATCGGAAAGCCATCAGGCCAAACGGTTCGCCGGATCGCAACGCCTTCGGGTGGCGTGATTCGGGGGATCGAGAGGTCTGCGGGCCAAACGGTTCGAGGGGCGTCAGGAGTGTTCTTCGGAACACGTTGTGTTGGACCCCGCGTCCGCGCACCTGACGCCTCTCCCTATGCCCGCACGTGGCCTGCCGAACAGGGCGGGCAACCTGCCTTTCCTCGCGCAGATCTCGAGGCATTGGCGCCACATCGGCTCTTGAGGCATTGGCGCCACATCGGCCGCGCCGCGCCCCGGCGTTGCCAGGCCGAGCCTCGCCATCGACATTCGGCCGGGTCGCCCGAAAAGGACGGGCCCGATGCGATCTGCGCTCATCGCGCGTCCGAACCGCACCGGGCCCCGGTCGTCAGGATCAAATTCAGGACCCGCGTCCATGCACCTGTAGCGCCCTATTAACAAGCAAGGACTCCGCTAGTCAACAAAATTTTGTAGGTTGGGGTCTAAATTTGTCCACATATTGTGTCCATCGGGGTTTGCCTTCGCCTGGGGCCCGCGCCGGTCCAGGTCTGATACCGCCGCGCCGTTGAAGGCATCTTCATCGGCTCGGCGGCAAGCGCGACTGCGCGCCGCGCCCCCTGGCGCGAAGGCCAAGGGGCCGAATGGCCCCGCCCGGCGCTTGCGGGAACATAGGCGAGTCCATTCGTGGGCGCGCCGGGATGAGGCCCGCATAACGCGGAGCGGAAATAGCGAAGCAGCGCCCCTTGGGGGCGCCGTCTCGAAACCCTGGCAACGCGCCGAGGCCCTAGCGGACGTAGACGTGCACCTCGTTGACTTGCGCGGTCGGACTGCTGGTCGCCGACAGGGTGATGCGATCGGCCGGCAGGCCCATGTTGGTGAGCGAACGCAGGACACCCTCCGCGTTGCGCCGCGACCTGTTGGTGGCGAGCGCGACCTGCGCCGGGCTGCCCACGTTCGGGGCCACGGCGACCAGGTCGAAGCCGGCGTTCGGCTTGCGCTCGAGCGCCCGGCTCACCACCGTGAAGAGCGCCTGCTCGTAATCGACTTTCGGTTGGGTGAAGCGGATCACCACCAGCGGCTGGCGTTGCCCGACGAGGGACGCCGCGCCGCCCGGCGGCGGCGGCGGGGGGATTCCGTAGGCGCGGTTCGCCAGGCTGCCGCCGATGTATTCGCCGTTGTCGATGGCGACCTGCATGGCGGTCAAGTTCGAGCGTTCGGCGGTAAAGTAATTTTGCGCCCGCGAGATGTCCTCGGACAACTCGTTGAGGAGCCGGTCGACGACCACGACGGTCTTGTTGACCTCGTCCTCCAGGATCGCCAGCTGCCGGTGATCCTCTTCGATCGCGCCGCGCAGCGCAAAGGTGGCGCGGGTCGATTCGAGCAGGAAGGTCGCCAGCGCCGAGGTCGCGGACGCCTCGTTGGACAGGCTGTTAAGCGCGGCGATGCTGTCGCCGACCTTGCTGAGCTCGGCCTGGGCCTGGTTCCAATGGGCCACCAGCTCCGGGTTGCCCGGCGTCGTGCCCACCTGGAGGCGCGAGTTCATGGCGCCGACCAGGCTGTGATAGGCATCGGCGCCGGCCCGCGCGGCGGTGCGATGCGACTGGAGCCGACCGTTGTGATCGGCCATCCGGGTCTGAAGGCGCGCGAGATCGCGGCGCAGCTCCTCGATCTTCTGTCCCACGTGGGTGCCGCTCGGCTGGCCTGGCGTGACCCCGGGCGCCTCGAACTCGGTCGTCCCCAGGACCGGCGGGCCGGGCTGCTCCACGAGCGGCTGGGCCTGCGCCTGGGGCTGAGGCGCCTGCGCCTGTGCCGCAGCCGGGGCGTTCTGTGGCTTGGCGCCGGCTGGCGCCTCGCCGGTCAAGGACGGCATCAGGGCCTCGTCGGCGAAGGCGCATGCCGATAAGAAAAATACGCCGCCGAGGACTGCGGCAGTCCGACGAATCAGAAACATATCTCGGCTATACATGGAATAACCCATCGAATATCGCAGGACTAACGCAGCTTTCATCTAAGAAAAACTGGTTGTACCCGACCCCCCGGAACATGGGCCGATAGTACTGGATGGATTCTAGGCGTACAAGTCTGATTTCCGCGCCGTCGGAAGCACCGGAACCGGCCTGATTCCGGTGCTTCCGAGGGCCTTGCACGGGCCGTTTGCTTCGCGTAATGTCCGCGCGCCGCGACGCCGGGCCAGCGGTTCTCCGGCCGCCTCGGGCTGCGCCCGTAGCTCAACTGGATAGAGCATCTGACTACGGATCAGAAGGTTGGGAGTTCGAATCTTCCCGGGCGCGCCATAGAATCAAAGACTTAGCGGTTTTTGCGGTAACAGGGGCAAAAGCCCGGGCGTTTTTTGAGGTTGGGGATTCCCAAGGGGCGGGTTTTGTGATTCGATCCGGGCATGGCCGGATCGCCACCAGATATAGATGCCCTG
>JBHIDD010000040.1:0-12860 GCA_046759925.1 Kiloniellaceae bacterium | reverse complement strand
CTGGCGCGAAAGCCAAGGGGCCGAATGGCCCCGCCCGGCGCTTGCGGGAACATAGACGAGTCGATTCGTGGGCTCGCCGGTCTAACAAGGAGTTGCGCAATGAGCCCCCGCGCCCACCCATGGATGCTCACGATGATCCTTGCAACGCCCCCGGCGAGCCGCGCCTGCGCCGCCTTCAAGCCCCGGTCCGGCGCAGGAACACGATTCGCGCCTTGCCGTAGTTGCGCTCGTCCAGGCGCGCGAACCCCGGCGGCGGCGCGAAGGGCTCCTTGGCCATGAGTTCGATCGCGACCAGCGCCTGGGGCGCCAGCCAGCCGGCCTCCTTGAGCGCGCCGAGCGCCGGGCCGGCCAGATCCTGATTGTAGGGCGGGTCCATCAGGACCAGGTCGCAAGGCGCCCCGGCAAGCGGGGGCCGCAGGACGTCGCACGGCAGAACCGCGCAGCGGTCGGCTTCATCGAGGGCGCGGACGTTGCCACGGCAGGCATTGAGCGCGGCCGCTTGGTTCTCCATGAAGGTCACGTGCTCGGCCCCCCGCGACAAGGCTTCCAGGCCGAGCGCCCCGGTCCCCGCGAAGGCGTCGAGCACCCGGATGCCGGCGAGCGGGTTGCCGGGCGCCGCGGCCGGCCCGTTCCAGGGCAGCTTGCCTTGGGTCAGGATGTTGAACAGCGCCTCGCGCGTGCGGTCCGCGGTGGGCCGCACCGCCAGGCTCTCGGGCGCCTGGAGGCTGCGCCCCCTATGCCGGCCGCCGACGATGCGCATGGCGCACTCCCGGTATCGTGTTGGATGCAACGACGACGCACAGAGCCGCCTTACTCTTCATTGATGGGTACGACCTTGCCTCCGGAGAGGACAACATCAGAGCGCTGATAGACTGCTTTGCCTTTGAGTTTTTTGGCCGGATTGCGAAGTCCAAAGGTATGTGTTCTGCCTCCCCCTTTATCGCCGGCGCCGCTACTTTCGTATTTCCAATCACCCTTACCAATAAATGCCATGTCTACGCGCCAAATAATGATCGGACGGTTCGGTTCGAGCGCGCACGTGGGATCGACGAGGTAGCGCCAAACGATGTACCAGCCTGGATGATCGTAATGCGATTGGAGGGCCCAGGGACGCTTGCTGGCTTTACTCTCCAGCGAGTCTTCCGGTGCAGGAGGATCACGGCTACCGCGCCTTTTGAGGTCCGGGAATCGCCGTTGCGCCGTATCGCTGTGTCGGTGTTTTTCGTAAACGCTATCCGCATCAAGAGCTTTGGTGCCAAAGATGCTAACGAGAGCACTGAAAACGTTGGCCCGCTCGAAATACAGGTCGATCAAATCCGCCAATCCGCGCTCGATGTATTCGATACCCTTCCGTATCGCTGTATGCGTTAGGCCCTTGGGCAGTGATACGGATTCGTTAAAGTCACTTTTTCGAACCATTGGAGTCAATGTCCATCGGCTGCAGCTCCACTAGCTGAGGGATGGCTTTGACTGCAAGTGCGAAATATTCGGGATTTATCTCAAGTCCGATGCTCTTTAGCCCACATGCCGCTGCCGCTGCTATTGTCGCGCCGGAACCCATAAAGGGATCAAGAATGACTCCAGTCCCGAGTGGCAAGGAAGCGCGGGTAATTTTCCGCATGAAATGCTGAGGCTTGAGGGAGGGGTGCGGAGCAATTTCGCGTTCCTTTCCGCGAGCCGGAGATGAGAGAATCAAGTCGCGAAATGGTTCGTCGCGAGATGGCCTTCTCAAACCACCCGTGCCCCATTTTCGCAGGTTATCCTGTACCCGTGCTTCGCAGGGTTTTCTGAAAAGACCCCATGGCTCCCAGCATGACCTGGGCATAACAGAAATCCCGTCGAACTCGTCGTGCGCACCTTTCGGCCGGTCTCCGCCTCTTAGGGTATGAACAACACGAATGACTTCGCCACGCTTCTCAAACCCAGCGCTCGTAAAAGGTTCATAAACGTATTGAGAAACTAAAGGGTTGGTCGCGACGAAGACATGTGCCCCCGGGACGAGAATCGGCATCAGCGAATCCGCAAGACGACGAAAAAAAACGCCGAGTGCCCTCTTGTCCCTGTCGTTTAGTACCGTGAAACGCGGCAGTGGGCTTCTTTTGCACCCATCGAACGCGGGGGGAATCCGCCACACGCCACCGCGGCCGTTCTTGCGCTTCTCAAGCTGTGTGGGGGAGTACTCGACGAGCCCGTACGGCGGGTCGGTAACGACCGCGTGAATCGAGTTCGGCTCGGCATCGGCCAACCACTCGAACGCGTCGACCAATCGAATGTCGTACTGAGCCGTGTCATTGACGTGCGACTGCGTACAAAATTGCGACGGTGCAGGGCAAACCTCCGGCACCCTCGCGGCTCTCGCTTCATAGGTCATAAATGTCATGCCGCTCAAGCGACGGCGGCACCCCCGAATCGCCTTGAAAACCCAGTATACCGGAACAAAGTGTGAACCTCACCCCAATTCTATCGTCGGTCCGGTTTTTGCTGGGCGGCATTCTTTCAAGCCCTGGCTTCGGCCCGCTACTTCGCGCCCTCCCCCAGCTGCTCGCGCAGCACCTTGGCCGGGACCTCGGCGAGGCCGCCGGGTGCCAGGCGGCCGAGCTGGAAGGGTCCATAGGCGACCCGGATCAGGCGGTTCGCGGTCAGGCCCAGGTGTTCGAGCACCCGGCGCACCTCGCGGTTCTTGCCTTCCTTGAGGGCGACGGAAAGCCAGGCGTTCGCCGCGGTCTGGCGCTCGAGGACCGCCTGGATCGGGCCGTAGCGGACGCCGGCCACGGTGATCCCGCGCGCCAGCGCCGCGAGGCCGGCGGGATCGACCCGGCCGTGAACCCGCACCCGGTAGCGGCGGGTCCAGCCGGTGGTCGGCAGCTCGAGCCGGCGCTTCAGCGCCCCGTCGTTGGTCAGCAGCAGCAAACCTTCGCTGTTGATGTCGAGCCGACCGACGGCCGAGATCCGCGGCATGGCCGGCGGCAGGCGGTCGAACACGGTGGGCCGGCCCTGGGGATCGCGCGCCGTGGTGATCAGCCCCTTGGGCTTGTGGTAGCGCCAAAGGCGCATCGGCTCTCGGGCGGGCAGCGGCCTGCCGTCGACGGTGATCGCCACGCCGCGGCCGACGGTCACCGCCGGGCTTTCGAGCAAGACCCCGTCGAGGCGCACCCGCCGCTCGGCGATCAGGCGCTCGGCCTGGCGCCGCGAGCACAAGCCCGCCCGGGCGATCACCTTGGCGATGCGCTCGCCGCTTCGGGCCGTCGTCATCTGCATGCATTCGGGTTTCGCATCGGCTCCTCGGCGCCCCCGGCGGCGGCCACCAGGGCGTCGAAGATGGCCTCGTCACCGCGGCTGACCGCGTATTCGGGATGCCACTGGACGCCCAGGCAGAAGCGGTAGCCGGGCGCCTCGATCCCCTCGATGACGCCGTCGGGCGCCGTCGCGTTCACCACGACGCCGGAGCCGGTTTCCTTGGCGGCCTGGTGGTGGGCGCTGTTGACCGCGAGCTCGTCTGCCCCGCAGATCCGGTGCAGCAGGGTACCGGGCGTCAAGCTCACCTTGTGCCCCGCCTGGTCGCGCGGGTTCGGTTGCTCGTGGCTGAGCGCCCCGGCCACCTCGTCCGGGATGTGCTGGATCAAGGTTCCGCCTAGGACGACGTTGAGGAGCTGCTGCCCGCCGCAGATGCCGAGCACGGGCTTGGCGCGCGCCAACGCGGCCTGGGTCACGGCGGCCTCGAAGGCGGTGCGCCGGTCCTTGGTCCTGACCGTGGTATGGCGCGAGACCGCGCCGAAGAACACCGGGTCGATGTCGAAGTCGCCGCCGGTCACGATCAGGCCGTCGAGTGCGTCGAGATAGGCATCGGCCTGGGTGGGCTCGTGGGCCAGCAGCACGGGCAGGCCGCCGGCCCGCACCACCGCCTTGCAGTAGTTCTCGCGAATCGCGTACCAGGGTTGACTGGAATAGCCACCCGGCGCTTCCGAATCCAGGGTAAGCCCGATGACCGGCCGTTTCGTCATGGCGCGGACTTATAGGCGCGGCCGGGGGCGCTGGCAACGGTGCAGGCCGCGCGCCGACGCGGTTCGGCCGGCGCCCACGGCCGCGCCTCCGGTTACAGGCGGCCGGCTTCGAACACCTCGACGGAGCGGTCGAGCTGGGCCAGGCCTTCCTCCAAGTAATCCCCCAAGAGCGGGGTGCCCAGCAGATAGTCCGACGTGGGATTGCTGTGGCGCTCGCGGGCGGTCCTGACCGCCTCGTCCCATTCATCCGCCGTGTAGTCGCCGCGCCCCAGCCAGACCAGCGCCACGAGCTCGGCCTGGTGGTCGTCGTTCAGGCCTTCGATGGTGTCCTTGATCTCCTGGGCGACCGGGTCGTCGGCGTAGTAGTGCATCTCTTCGCGCAGGGTTTCTTCGGCCGGGGTGGACTCCGGATCCGGTTCGCCCGGCGCGTCCTTGTCGTCGAACTCCCGGGCCTTGAGGATCAGGAAATAGACGATCTGCGGATCGATCTCCAGCATCGCCCTTGTCCCCCTCGTCTCGCCGAAAACGCTCCCGTGCACCGCAATAGATAGTCCCGCCCGCCGCGCCGATCCAGGACGAATCGGCTATCGCCGCCGCCGGGGCGCGGCGCGGCGTTTCCGCCGGCGCCTTGACCCCGGCCGGCGTCCGGGTCAGCTTGCGGCCATGACCAATGACCGCACCTCTTACATGAAATTGGCGCTCGAGCAGGCGCAAGCCGCCGCCGCCCTGGGCGAGGTTCCGGTCGGCGCGGTTTTGGTCGATGCGGGCGGCGGCGAAATCCTGGCGCGGGCCCACAACAGGGTGGAGGCGCTCTGCGATCCCACGGCGCATGCCGAGATGCTGGCGATCCGCGCGGCGGCGGCGCGGCGCGGCCTCAAACGGCTCGCCGGGGCCGATCTCTACGTGACTCTGGAGCCCTGCCCCATGTGCGCGACGGCGATCTCGTTTGCCCGGCTGCGCCGCCTCAATTTCGGCGCCTACGATCCCAAGGGCGGCGGGGTCGAACACGGGCCGCGCATCTTCGAGCAGTCGAGCTGCCATCATCGGCCGGAGGTGGTCGGCGGCTTGGACGAAACCCGCTGCGCCGAACTCCTCCGGGCGTTCTTCCACGCGCGGCGCCAAGGTTCCGACTCTTAACGCCTCCGATTAACGCCTCCGATCCACGGCGTCGGCCCGGAACACCAGCTTGGTTTTGTGTCCCGGTCCAAACCCGGTGATGGGCTATCGAGCCTTCGGATCGGAACACAAGGGGATGTCGGTGCGGCGATCACCGGCTCTCACGCCCACGTCTATTCCGACGCCGTTACCAAAGAGAAGGCCACGCGCCTGCGCCGCGCTCAACGAGCGTTCCGATACCCGGCTCGGGCGTTGGCGCGGTCGGGCCGCATCCCAGCGGCAGCGACCAGGTCGCCTTTGGGCCGGCGCTTTTCGACGCGTTCGTTCCCCGCCCGGCGCGCAACCGAAACGGCTTGGTGATTTTCGTCCACCCGGAAACCGGTGATGCGATCGCCGACCACAGCCGCCACGTGATCCGGCTGGGCGAGGGCCAGGCGCTCGACCTCGATTCGCTCATGTAGGTCCCAAAAGGTCGCCTCATACCGCCGAGCCGTTGAAGGCGTCTGCATCGGCTCGGCGGCACGCGCGACCGCGCGCCGCGCCCACCGGCGCGAAAGCCAAGGGGCCGAATGGCCCCGCCCGGCGCTTGCGGGAACATAGGCGAGTCCTTTCGTGGGCGCGCCGGTATTAGAGTGCCATGCGCGTTCCATACCAAGCGCCGCGCCCGAAAGCCCTGCTCCTGCCGGCGCGCGCCCGGCGGCTCGTCCTGTTGCCGTGAGCCGGCGTTCGGGAGGCGGCGTGCTTCATAGATGCGCAGATGGTCACACGCGGGCGGCCGAAGCCCGGCGCGGAGCGCGGCCAACGGACCCGGCCGGGCTAGAACAGTATTTTCCAGTCCTCCTCGGCCGGCTCCTCCGGCGGCTCGGGTCTTGCCGGCGCCGCGGCCTTGCCTGGCCGGCCCGTGCCGAGGCCGGCGGCCGCGCCGCGGCCCGTGGCGGCGCCCGGGTGCCGGGGGGCGGCGAAGCCCCCGGCGCGCAATCCCTTGAGCGCCGCGAGGCGGCGCGCGAGGCTTTCGGTCGCCGCCCAGGCCAGGAAATTCGCCCCGTCGGGCGCCCGGTGCACCGCCGCCCACCGCGAACGCTTGGCCGAATACATGGCCAGGACGATGTTCTCGCCGGGAACCCTGGAATCGAGGCAGCGCGTATAGGACGGAAGCTCGGCATCCAGCAACTCGGTCACGGTGTCCCAGGCGTAGCCCTCTTCCACCAGCAGCCGGATCATTTGTCCGGACTCGGTGGCGGTGTCGTCGAGAACGAACGAAACGACGATGTCGAGCTCCCGGCTGCCGGCGTCGGCGTGGACCAGCGACTCGATCAGTTTCTCGAAAACCTTGGCTTTGGTGCTGTGCCGAACCATCGCCGTCCCCGTTCTGCCGCCGGCGTTTGCGCGCCTCCGGCCGCCGCTTGGCCTGCGGACGCGGAGCGATTGGATAGGGATCGCGGCTTTGGCCGCCGCCCGGCCCGGGCCATGCTAGCCGATATCCGCCCGGCCCGGAACCGAAAGACGTTTGCCGAACGGCGATTCCTCATGGCGGCCGGCCGCAGGGCCGCCCGGTTCAGCCCGTCCGCCCGATCGCCCGCCAGCCGATGTCGCGGCGGCAGAAACCCTCGGCCCAGTCGATCTTGTCGACCGCCGCATAGGCCCGGGCCCGGGCGTCGGCCACGGTCGGGCCCGTCGCGGCGACCCCGAGGACCCGTCCCCCGTTGGCGAGGATCGCGCCGTTGGGTCCGGCCTTCGTGCCGGCGTGGAAGATGGTCACCTCCGCCGGCGCGGCCGCCGCCTCCAGCCCCCTGATCTCGCTGCCCTTGCGGTAGCCGCCGGGATAGCCCGCGGCGGCCATGACCACGACGAGCGCGGCGGCGTCGTGCCAGCGCAGGTCCATGGTGTCCAAGACCCCGTCGGCCGAGGCGATCAAGGCCGGGACCAGGTCCGACATCAGCCGCGGGATCAGCACCTGGCATTCCGGATCGCCGAAACGCACGTTGAATTCGAGCAACGCGGGCCCTTCGTCGGTGATCATCAGCCCGGCGTAAAGCACGCCCTTGTAGGGATGTCCCTGCTCCTTCATGGCCCGGACCGTGGGCCGGATGATCTCCGCCATGACCCGGGCCTCCATCTCGGGCGCCATCACCGGCGCGGGCGAATAGGCGCCCATGCCGCCGGTATTGGGTCCGGTCTCGCCGTCGTGGGCCCGCTTGTGGTCCTGCGCCGAGCCGAGCGGCAGCGCGGTCTCGCCGTCGACCAGGGCAAAGAAGCTGGCTTCCTCGCCCTCGAGGAATTCCTCGATCACCAGGGCCGAGCCGGCCTTGCCGAAGGCCCTTTCGACCATGATTTTGTCGATCGCGGCCTCGGCTTCGGCAATCGTCGTGGCGACGGTGACCCCCTTGCCGGCGGCCAGGCCGTCGGCCTTGATCACGATCGGCGCCCCGTTTTCGCGGACGAAATTCTTCGCCGAAGCGGGGTCCATGAAGCGGCCATAGTCGGCGGTCGGAATGCCGTAACTCATGCAAAGGTCTTTCGCGAAGCCCTTGGAGCCTTCGAGCGCGGCGGCCGCACCGGTCGGACCGAAGGCCTTGATGCCTTCATCCCTCAAGCGGTCGACCAGGCCGGCCACCAGCGGCGCCTCGGGGCCGACCACCACGAAATCGATGCCCTCGGCTTTGGCCAGCGAGGTCAGTCCCTCGACATCCTCGGCGGCCACCGGCACGCATTCGGCCTGCGCGGCGATGCCGGCGTTGCCCGGCGCACAGAACAGTTTGTCGCAGAGCGGTGAGGCGGCGATCGCCCAGCACAGCGCATGCTCGCGCCCGCCCCCGCCGACCACCAGAATCTTCATGTCCCCGGTTTCCGGGCCACTGGTTTCGACTCCGGTGGTCTTGTAGCATAGGCGGCGGCGATCATGAGCGACTTTTCACCCGATCAAGGCGACTGGCGGCAGGCCGGCGACAACCTGCCGGTCTATTCGGTCTCGGAAATTTCGCAGGCGATCAAACGCACCCTCGAAGGCGGCTTCGAGCACGTCCGGGTGCGCGGCGAGGTTACCGGATTCAAACGGGCGGCCTCCGGCCACCTTTACATGTCCCTGAAGGACGCCGAGGCGGTGCTCGATGCGGTCTGCTGGCGCGGCCACGCCGAGCGGCTCGCGATCAAGCCGGAGGACGGCATGGAGGTGATCGCCAGCGGGCGGATCACCGGCTATCCGGGGCGCTCGAAGTACCAGATCGTCATCGCGCGACTGGAACCGGCCGGCGAGGGCGCGCTGCTCAAGCTTCTGGAGGCGCGCCGGCGCAAGCTGGCCGCGGAGGGCCTGTTCGATACCGCGCGCAAGCGGCCGCTGCCGTACCTGCCCGAGGTGATCGGCGTGGTCACCTCGCCTACCGGTGCGGTGATCCGCGATATCCTGCACCGCCTGGCCGACCGCTTTCCGCGCCGGGTGCTCATCTGGCCGGTGCTGGTCCAGGGCGACGGCGCGGCCGAGCAGGTGGCCGCGGCGATCGAAGGCTTCAACCGGCTGCCGCCGGAGGGTCCGGTGCCCCGTCCCGACATCTTGATCGTCGCGCGTGGCGGCGGCAGCCTGGAGGACCTCTGGCCCTTCAACGAGGAGGCCGTCGTGCGCGCCGCGGCGGAGTCGGAAATCCCGTTGATCTCCGCCGTCGGCCACGAGACCGACACCACCCTCATCGACTTCGCCGCCGACCGGCGCGCCCCGACACCCAGCGCCGCGGCGGAAATGGCGGTGCCGGTGCGCGCCGAACTGGCCGCCCGGGTCCTCGACGCGGCGCGGCGCCTGCGCGCCGCCGGGGCGCGTCTCATCGAGGAGCGGCGCGTCCGGGTCGAGGGCCTGGGTCGCGGACTGCCCGATCCCGCGCGACTGCTGGAGGAAAACAGCCAGCGCCTCGACGACCGGGCCGAGCGCCTGAGCAACGCGGCGGCGAACCTGCTCGCAAAGCGATTCGGCGCGGTGGCGGAGCTGGCCGCGCGCCTGCCCCATCCGCGGCAACAGTGGGCGCTGGCCCGGGCGCGGCTCGACGGCCCGGGCGGGCGATTTGCGGCGTTGCTCGAGCGGCCCCGCCTGCTCGTCGATGCCGGACGCGCGCTCAAGGCCTTGGAACGGGTGCTGGAAAGCACCTCCTACCACAACGTCTTGAAGCGCGGCTTCGCCGTGGTGCGGGGCCCCGAGGGTCTGATCACCCGCGCCAAACAGGTCACCGCCGGCCTTGCGCTCGCTATCGAATTCGGCGACGGCCATGCCGCGGCCGTCGGGCGCGGCCGGGCGCCTGCGGTCCCGCGAAAGCCGAAGCGCCAGGCGGCCGCGCCGGCCGACGACGATCCGCAGGGGTCGCTGTTGTGAGGCCGCTCGAACGAGGCCGGATTTATCGGCCCGTGGCGATCGCCGCGGCGTGGCTCGCGGTCATCCTGGCCCTGCCGTCTCTTCCCGCCTCGGCCCGGGAGCTGCGCCTCGACGGCCATTTCGTGCAAGGCGGCCTGGTCATGGGAGTCACCGAGCCGGGGGCGAAGGTGAGGCTCGGCGGCCGCGCGGTGCGGGTGACCGAGGCCGGACGTTTCATCATCGGCTTCGGCCGCGATGCGCCGGGGGAGGCGCTGCTCGAGCTGAGCTTGCCGGACGGCCGGGTCGAGCGGCACCGGCTCACGATCGAAAAGCGCGCCTATCCGGTCCAGCGGATCGACGGCCTGCCGCCCAAGATGGTGACCCCGCCCGAGGCGGTGCTCGCCCGGATCAGGGCGGAGAACGCGCGCATCGCCGCGGCCCGGGCGGTCGACCGGCCGGAAGCGCTTTTCGAAAGCGGGTTCGTTTGGCCGGCCGTCGGGCCGATTACCGGCGTCTTCGGCAGCCAGCGGGTCTTGAACGGCAGGCCGCGCCGGCCGCATTACGGGCTCGATATCGCGGCGCCCGAAGGAAGCCCGGTCAAGGCGCCGGCCGACGGCGTGGTCGCGCTGGCGCATCGGGACATGTACTACACCGGCGGGACGGTCCTGCTCGACCACGGCCACGGTCTCACCTCGGTCTATTCGCACCTGAAGCGGGTCTGGGTCGAGGCGGGCGACAGGCTGCGCCAGGGCGACCCGATCGGTGTGGTCGGCGGCACCGGCCGGGCGACCGGGCCGCACCTCGACTGGCGGGTCAACTGGTTCGACCAGCGCCTCGACCCGGCCCTGCTCGTCCCGCCGATGCCCGAAACCGGGCCGAACTAGGGCGTGTCCTCATAAAGCGAGTTTAGGCTTGCCCCGCAGATGTCCGCTTATAGCCCGAGTTTGCTGAAAAAGTCCTTTGAGCGGCTCGGTTTGGCGTGATTCGTTGGTGGTGAGATCATCAGCGTTGGGATCACGGTGATGATGGGCGAGGCTGTTGGGCGGCAAGACCGCCTTTTCTACGAATTCTGTCTGGAAGATCGGGTTCCTGCCGATCACCTGCTACGCAAGATCGACGCGGTCCTGGACCTGAGCGGGCTGCGGGGAGCGCTCAAGGCCCGCGGCTGCGCCGTGAACCTCCCGTAGCCTCGGCGCGCAACGCAAAGCGCGATCATGCCCTGAATCACAAGGGCGTGAAGTGTGACGGGCGTCACATCGGCGCGGCCCCCGAGCGCGTATTGCTGCAGCTGACAAGGCCCCCCTAAAAAGGGAGGGCGTCATGATCAAGGTGTGGATGTCAGTTTAGGCCATACCCAAAATTCCAGCTTCAAACGAAAGGAGACGAAGATGATGCGCTTGGTCCGGACACTCCCACGGCTTGTCCTGGTGGTCCCTTTGCTTTTCCTCGGGACCACGGTGGGCGCCTATGAAAGCGCCCTATCGGGGAAAATTGAGTTTGCGAGCACCTCCATCGGCGCCGGCATTGGGGTCGAATGGGGCAGCGGCAAGCTCACCTTGAACGACGGCACGGAATACTCTTTTTCGATGAACGGCCTCAAAATCGCCGATGTCGGCGTGGCAGAGATCAACGCGGTAGGGGAGGTTTACAACCTATATGATGTCTCCGACTTCTCCGGCACGTATGTGGCGGCACAAGCCGCCATCGCGCTGGCTGAGGGCGCCGGCGCGGTGACCATGGAAAACTGGAACGGCGTCGTCATCAAACTAACGTCCGTCCAGAAGGGCGTTAAACTGACCCTGGCAGCCGAAGGCATCAGCATCGAGCTGGACGAATAGAGCTGCATTGAGCCGGACCAGTTCCGGTCGATCTGCCGAAGCTTAAAAGAGCGGCGGTCGCGAGGTGTACCATGCCCAAGACCCGAACCATTCACGGCATCCTCTTTCGGATCGCACCGGTCGTCCTGGTGATCGGCCTGGTTCTCACGGCCACAGAGGCCTACGGATACTATGGCGGCCACTACAGGTACGGATACTACCCGTATCGCCACGGCGGTTATTACGGTGGCCATCACAGGTACTCCTACGGCCACCGCAGGTACGGATACTACCCGTATCGCCACGGCGGTTATTACGGTGGCCGTCACAGGTACTCCTACGGCCACCGCAGGTACGGATACTACCCGTATCGCCACGGCGGTTATCATGGCGGTCTTGCATATGGGCTGCTGTCAATCCCTGGGGCCGTCGTAGGCTCCCTGTTCGGATACCACCACAGTCCCTACTACGGCCCGTCCCATCGCGGCGGCGTGTATCGCGGCGATCCAACGGCCCCGCCGGCGACCGGTCCCGGCGCTACGGGTGTGCCCCCGAACGGCGGCGCGTATGGCGGCAATTCAACAACCCCTCCGACAACCGGCCCCGACGACACCGGCGCGTCTCTTAACAGAGGCCCCGATGCGATCGACGGCGGCGGCTGGGCGCTGCTCGCCGACGGACGGTATTCGCAGGCGCTATCGATCTTTGGCGCGGAGGCGAGCAGCCGTCCGAACGCGGGCAGGCCCAAGGTCGGTTACGCGCTGTCGGCGGCGGCGGGCGGGGACCTTCGGCGCGGCGTATGGGCGATGCGGCGCGCGCTGCGTATCGACCCCAAGTCCATACACTACATGACAATTGACGAGTCCCTTCGTCTACGGGTCGAGCAGCTCATCGCCCGGTACCGCGACAATCCCGGTCGGACCGTCCATAATGCAGAAGCCGCGTTTATGCTCGCATCGCTGCACTACCTGTTGGGCGACACGAATTCGGCGCGCACCGCAATCGATCTGGTCGTGGCCGGCGGCGACCGCAACTCCAGCACCAGCAACCTGAAGCGCTTGATCGACACGGACCCTAACTCCGACACGCAGCGTGGGCGCCGCGCCGCTCCCAGACCTTCGGAGGACGGCACTGTCCGGTCGACGAACTACTATTGACGTCGCGACTGCCGGAGCCGACGGGTTCAAAGTTGTTGGCTTTATGCCCTTTAGACCGACATGTCTCATACGGCCATCGTCGATAGCGCGATGTCGCCGCCCAATCGGTGCGCCGGTAACTGGCTTGGGTGCATAATTCGTGGTTGCTGCCAGCTAGACGGTGCATCGCCGAGCGCGAGCGTCACCGAATAAATTCGCGCCATCAGACGCGAGCCACCGCGCGAACAGAAGTAGATCGGGTTTAACGCCCGTGGCCACGGGCCCGATCCAAGGCTCTTCGGATGTTTAAGGTTCGTGTATAGGTCACGGCAGACGTGGCCACGTTCGCTTACGGTGATTTTGGTTTTGGTTCCGCTGTTGGCCCAATACCCATGATCCTGGGTGCTAGGTGCGCGGGGGAGTTCCGGCTCTCTCGCGTTTCCTCTGATTGATTCCAAAA
>JBHIDD010000039.1:0-12933 GCA_046759925.1 Kiloniellaceae bacterium | reverse complement strand
GCACCAGAATTCCGGATCCTCGGCGCCGTAGCCGGACCAGTAGTTGGCGGTGACGAGGCGCGTGTGGTGCCCGCCCTCATCGCGGAACAACACGAAGTTGGTGGCGACGTTGAGGCCGTTCAGATAGTTGCGCCGGTCGGTCAGCATGTCGTCGGCCAGGCGCAGGGCGTCCAGGCTGACCACCTCGGCGCCGGCCGGAAGCAGATGGCGGATCTGCTCGATCGGGCGTCCGGCGTCGAAGGCCGCCACGAAGACCTTGGATGCCGCGGCGGCCTTCAGATCGGTCACCGGCTGCGTCCTCTGACCCAGCACGGACTTGCCGAGATCGCCCAGGTCCTGGACGAAAACCCCGGTCACGTCCAATCGCGAAAGCTCGTGGATCTCGTTGAGCTGCGCCGCGAAGCCGAACGGGTCGTAAACCGCCACCGGTCCGTGGCGCAGCCGGGCGAGGAAGTCAGGTGCCTTGCGCGCGGCCAAAGGATGGCCGACCGCCTTGAAGAAGGCATTGCCGCCCTTGGTGTTGGAAAAGGTCTGGATTTTCAGTGCCATGAGGGCGGGTGCTCATTTTCCAGTCCGAGTAGGGCCGGTTAAGCATCGCTGGATCGGGCGTGAAGGGACGCGGTGTCCCCGCGGGGCCGCGCAACCCCCCGGAAGGCGCGCGGCGGCACCTGTTCGTACCCCTTCCCGGAACGTCCGTCCTACTTATAGAGTGTCGGCTGAAAGATCAATTGAAGCGGATCAAACGGGGGATCGAACCCCGGGATCAACCCTTGCCTTCCGCCCGGTCCGGGATCGGGCGAAAGGGGCCCCTTTCGTATCGTCCCTCGAACCCTGACCGGGATCTCTGCTTCGTGCCCGTTCGCGGACGGTAGACGGTCGCGGCCCCAATTTCGGCGTGCGGGAAGGCTTGTCGGACGCCTGCCGCCAGGGGAAGGTTGCGGCGCTTCGTCTGGGCCGGCAGGTGTCCCGAGAAGCCTTCGCAAAAGCACACACCCGAGCCCGGATTCGCGGAATGATGCGAAAAAGGGCCGGTCGCGTTTGCCCGCGGCGTACCCGCGTGGCCGCATACCGCAGCGGCAAGGCGGGGTCGGGGGGCACGGCGGCTAAGCAGAGTGATCTTGATCCGGCCACAAATGGCCGGGCCAGGATCACTCTGCAAGCCCTTAAGAATCCTGCAGGTTTTGCGAAGCCCGCCCACACGTGGTGTGGGCGGAGTTTCGAAAACCTGCTTAGGTTTCCGGGCGGTACGGATTCCCTGGGCGGAGCTTTATTTTTTGTTAACGAATTGGGCGTTAAGACCGTTTCTTTTGAGGGTTTGCTCGGGCCATGGTCGCCATCGAAAAAGAACCGCAGCAGAGCGGCCCCGAGGTCACGCCATCCAGCCTCGACGAGGCGACGCACGCGGAGCTGCGGGTCCTCTACGGGGACTGCTCGAACGCCATCCGCTTCGCCAAGGACCGGCAGTGGAAGCTGGTCGGCGCCACGCTGCTGGTCTTTACCGCGATCATGGCGTTGACCGAGTTCCTCTCCATGGATCCCTTGATGGCCAGGGGACTGGTGGTCGTCAGTTTCCTGGTCGGCGGCGCCGCGATCTGTGTCTTGATCATTTACCAGATCTGGCAGCACACCGAGCTGGGCCGGCTTCGTTCGATCGGCGCGCTTTTTTCCGATATCTTCACGAAAATCAGAGGGCCCGCGCCCGAGCGCGAGGCGAAAATACACGGCTACCTCGTCCTGTTCATGATGATCGTCGGGGTCCTCCTGGGAAACGCCGTGACGGTGTTGTTTCTCTCCAGGATGTATCTCTAGAGCCAACCTAAGGAATCGTTGCGAGGCGGCGCCCGCCGGGGCCGTGTCGGCCGACCGGCGGGGTCACCCGATCGGGCGGTCTCGGCGCTGAGGCGCGAGCGCTTGGTCCTCGATCCGGATCCGGTAGGCCAGCAGCGCCAGGTTGAGCACCGAGAAGGTCGACGCGATCTCCCAGGCATCGAAGGCGAGCGGGAGTGCGGCGATTTCGGCCACGACGATCGCGTAGTTGGGGTGGCGGAAAATCCGGTAGGGCCCGCGGGTGACCAGCGGTGCGCCCGGCAGGACGATGATCCGCGTCGTCCAGCGGCCGCCCAGGCTGGCGATCACCCAGATGCGGCCGGCCTGCAGCAGGGCGAAAAGCCCGAGCAGCCACCAGTTCACGGCCGCGTCGCGGGGTATCAGGACGAACAGCGCGGCCAGCCAGGCGCCGTGCAACAGGACGACAAGCGGGTAGTGCCCGGCGCCGGCCTCCACGGCCCCGGCGGCCAGCAGACGCTTGGTATTGCGCCGGGCATAGGCCAGCTCCGCCAGGCGCTGCAAGGCCACCAGCAGGACGACGGCCTGGGCCAGACTCACGGCGTTTCCAGCAGCAGGAACCCGGCGGTGAAGCCCGGCCCCAAGGACGAGAGCAAGTAGCGTCCGTGGGGCTGTGCCTTAAGCACCCGGTCGAGGACGAACATCACGCTTGCCCCCGACATGTTGCCGTAGTCGCGCAGGACCTGGCGGGCCACCGTCATCCCGCCGGGCGGCAGGCCGAAGACCTCCTCCAACGCGTCCAAGACCTTGGCGCCGCCGGGATGGCAGATCGTGCCGGCGAGATCGGCCCGGCTAAGGCCTTGGCCGGCGAGGAAGGCGTCCACCGCCGCGCCGTAGCGTTCGCGGATGATGGCCGGAATGTCACGCGAGAACAGCACGCCGAAGCCGTCCTCCTCGATGCGCCAGCCCATGACGTCGAGCGAGTCCGGCCAAGTGTATTCGCCCCAGCCGGCGATCTCCGGGCCGCTGGCATGGCGGTCGCAGGCGATGAGCGCCGCCGCGGCGCCGTCGCCGAACAGCGCGGTGGCGATGATGTTGCTCTTCGAGGCATCCCTGCGGCGGAAGGTCAGGCCGCAGAGCTCGGCCACCAGGAACAGGACCAGGCCGCCCGGGGCGGCGCGGGCCATGGCTGCGGCCCGCGCCAGGCCCAGGACGCCGCCGGCGCAACCCAGGCCGAAGACCGGCAGGCGCTGCACGTCGCGCCGGAAGGGCAGGACCTCCATGAGGCGGGCGCCCAGGCTCGGCGTGGCGATTCCCGAGGTGGACACCGTCACCAGGCTATCGATCCGCTCGGCCGCGACGCCGGCGCGGGCCAGGCAGTCGCTTGCCGCCCGGCGCAGGAGTTCGACGGCATTGTCGACGAACAACGCGTTGCGGTCGCGCCAGCCGCAGGCCCCGTGATACCAGTCCAGGGGCACGCAGGAATAGCGGGTCTCGATTCCCGCGTTGTCGTAGACCGGCAGGAGGCGTTCGATCTCGCTGCCGCGCGCTTCGAACAACAGCCGGGCCTCAGCCATCACCTCGTCCTGCCGCAGCACAAAGGGCGGCACGGCGGTGGCGAGCGACAGCAAGCGGGCCGGACTGGGCATGCGGCGCTGCGGATTTCCGTGGGCTAGACCACCTCGATATTAAGACATTAGGCGCCTGGGCGCACCACCGCCACTCGACGAGGATCACATTCGCGTGCTCGAAGGATTCCCTGCATCGAAACGTCCGCAACGGAAACCGACCTGCGCATGGCGGGGAAGGGGCCGCCGGCCCTGTTTCTGCACGGCTTTCCGCAAGGCCACGTCATGTGGCACAAGATCGCGCCACAACTTGCCGAGCGCTTGACCGTCGTGCTCTGCGCGGTTACGGCGACGGCGGCAAGCCGCCGGGCGGGTGAGCAAGGCGGCGTTGCGCGACAGCGCGCCGCCGCGCACCATGTACCGGCGCGCCGACAAGGCCTTCGCCACCGCCTATGACCGCTGGCCCTTCCGGATCCAGCCCTACGATCCGCCCGAACGCCCGGATTTTCCGCGGCGATGGCGCGAGCACCGCCGGGTGGCCTCGAAAGGGAACCGCGGGCGTGCATCCTCGGCCTCTCGACATGAATTGAAGGCCGAAGGGGGATGCGTCAGCTGTCGGCCGAATCCGGCGTTACGGTCTGTATCGGCGGTGCACGGGGGACATGTGTGGCCGCGGGCTCGGGCACCCGGAATCAACGCCCCGCGCAACGTTTAGATCGTCGGCCGAGCGGCCGCGGTTTCGTCTTGGCCCACGGGTCGAATACGACCACAGGTCGAAACGTTAATGTTGTATTAATACTAACAGCGTTAAATATTCCCGTTATGGTTGTTACCGTTCCGGCAGCTACCCTTTTTAGGGTTGCTTGGAGGTGAAAGTCGGCGGCACCGGCCGATCGGCGTGGCCAGAGCGTTCGGAGCCTTTCGGAGAAAGAGTCCCGTTGCTTTCGCGGCCGCCGGGGGTATCGCCCCTGCCATGGGCCTGGAAGGGAAATGTGCCCGTGACCGCACGGTTATTTCGCCGAAGCCCTGGTGGCGGCCCAAGCACGTCGATCCATCGGATTCCACCGGGGCGTGCCGCAGTCCGGGCGCCGGACCGGAACCTCCGCGCCGCGGCCGCGGTTGGGAATCGCTGTAGGGGGCGCGCCGCCCAGGCGAGATCGTCCGCGCCGCCAGCCGGCACTATGGAGACGAACCGCTTCCAAGACCGGCTTGGGCGCAACCCCGCGGGGACGCGGCGCGGCCGCGCCGGACTCCGCCCCGGCGAGGCGTCGAAACGCCCGGCCGGAAGCGGATTCGGGTTTTTCTGGGCGACGATCCGTGACTTTTCTCACCCCGGTATCTGCGCGAAACCGCAACAATGACCGACATCAGCCTGGAAATCGCGCGATCCGTCATCCTGGCCGGACTCTTCGGCGTCCTGCTCGTCGGTGGCCGGAAGTACCGGCTCGGCGGCCAGCGCGGTTGGGGGGTCATCGTCGCGGGATTCGGCTTTCTGCTGTTTGGCAGCGTCCTGGACATCACCGACAATTTCGCCGCCCTCAACCGCTTTGTCGTGGTGGGCGACACGGCGGTCGAGGCGCTCCTGGAAAAGCTGGTCGGCTATCTGGTGGGTTTTGTCCTGCTGTTCTTCGGCTTCCGGCTCTGGTTGCCGACCGTGGCCGGCCTCAAGCCGTCTTTGGCCGCAGCCGCTCGATACAAGTCACTGCCCATCGTGATCATTTGTGGCGTGGGCATCGTCGTTTCGGGGCTCGCCTTCGTTTTCGCCAATCGGAGCCACGAAGCGCAGGTTCAGCGCGCGTTCGAGGAGCACAGCGTCCATTACACGATGCTCGTCGGCGGATCCATCGAGCGCCACCTAGCAGTCATCGCCTCGATGACGGGCTTTTTCAATGCCGTCGGAACGGTCACGCGAAACGAGTTTCGGACCTTCGCGGAAGGCAACCTGGCGCGCAATCCCGCCGTTCAGGCGCTGGAGTGGATCCCTCGCGTGCCGGCCGCGAACCGCGCCGCCTATGAAGGCGCGGCGCGCCGGGACGGTTACCCGGCTTTTCGGATTACCGAGCGCAATGGCGAGGGGGATCTCGTCCCGGCGGCAGCCCGCGAGGAGTATTACCCGGTCTACTTCATGGCGCCTTACGAAGGCAACGAGGCGGCGCTGGGATTCGACCATGCCTCGAACCCGGACCGTCTCGACGCCCTGCGGCGCGCCCGCGACAGCGGCCGGCCCGTCGCCACGAAGCGCGTCAGGCTGGTCCAGGATACCGGCGATCAGTATGGAGTCCTGATATTTTCGCCTCTTTACAGCACGACGGATATCCCCGCGACGGTCGCGGCGCGGCGAGACAAGCTGACCGGGTTCGCCCTCGGGGTTTTCCGGGTGGGGGAGATATTCCGGACCGCACTGCACGACAAGGAGACCGAGCCTTTCTTCGACCTCTACGTCTTCGACGACGGCGCGGCGCCCGGCGACCGCTTTCTGCACTTTGTCCCGTCGTCGCGTCGCGGCGAAGCGGTTGCGCCGCTGCCCGAGGAGGCGCTCCTCCGGGAGAGGGTGTTTGCCAAGTCCTATACCGTCGCCGACCGCCAATGGTCGGTCGTTTTCAGGCCACTGCCCGGCCAGATCGGCGGCCTGTCGCACGTCCTGCCCTGGGGGGCCGGCGCACTTGGCCTGATCCTTACGCTGCTGCTGGTCCGGCACCTCTCCTTCGCGGCCAACCGCACCAGGGAGGTCGAACAGCTGGTCGCCGAACGCTCGAATCAGCTGTTCGCGACCAACAGAGCTCTGGAACAGGAAATCGCCAAGCGGCAGCGCATCCAGCAGCACCTTACGCAGACCCAGAAACTGGAGGCGATCGGCCACTTGACCGGCGGAATCGCGCACGACTTCAACAACTTGCTCATGGTCATCGAAGGCTATGCGCGCCGGGCGGTCCAGCACCTTGGTGACGCGGACGCTGCCGGCAAGTCCCTTGAAGCGGTCCTTGCGGCCACGGACAAGGCGGCCAAGCTGACCGGGCAGCTCCTCGTCTTTAGTCGGCGCCAGGTCATGGAAAAGCGGGTGTTCTTCATCGCGCACGCCGTCAACGAAATCGAGGGGCTTGTCCGGCATTCGGTCGGGGAACAGTTCAGGTTGCGATTTGAGCTCGGCGACGGGCAGGCCTGTGTCGAAACGGCGCCCGGCGAACTCAGCCAAGCCCTGCTCAATCTCGTCATCAACGCCCGCGACGCCATGCCGAACGGCGGCACGATCGTGATCGGGTGTCGCGTCACCAATCTGGACCCGGAGCGCGCGGCGAAGCACGGGAACCTGACGGCCGGCCGATACGCTGAGTTTTACGTCAAGGACGACGGCCACGGCATCGACGAAGCGACCCTGCCGTACATCTTCGAGCCGTTCTTCACGACCAAGGAGCCGGGCAAGGGAACCGGGCTCGGATTGGCCACGGTCTATAGTTTCGCCAGACAGTCCGGCGGGACTGTTGGGGTCTCGAGTTCGCCCGGTCGTGGCACGACGATGCAAATCTATTTGCCGGTCGTCGATCGCGAACCGCACGCGATCGCGGAGGAAGTGGGGCAAATGCATCAAGGACAGGGAGAAACGATTCTTTTGGTCGAGGACGATGACGCGCTCCGGGACCTGACCCGCAGCACCCTCGAAGGTTTAGGCTACACCGTCCTGACGGCGGGGACCGGACCCGAGGCCCTTGAAGTCGACGCGGATCACGACGGTCCGATCGATCTGCTGCTGAGCGACGTGGCGATGCCCGGGATGGGCGGAATCGAGCTCGCCGAGATCATGCGCGCGACCCGTCCGAACATGAAAATCGTGTTCATGTCCGGCTATCCGAATCGGGGCGGGATAAACACGGAAATTCCGGAACGCGCGCCGTTCCTGCGGAAGCCGATCAAGACGCGCCGACTCGCCGAAGTCATCCGAAGCGAACTTGATAGTATCGACCTGCGCCTGACCGGGTAATCCAACGTAAGTGACGAGCCGTGCAACGCATCCAAAAGACGCTGGAAGATCCGAAGATTCTTCTGGTCGAAGATAGCTTCGAAGCCGTGAATCTCATCAAGAACACGCCGAAAGATTTGGAAATAACCCGGATTTTTACCGCAAGGAACGGGCCCGAAGCCCTGGACTTGCCGGGCACGTTCGACGCGGAGGAATTTGTCGACGTCGTCCTCTGCGACCGGAACGTGCCGTGGACTTCGGCGGCTTCACCGCGGGAATTGTATATGTTGTCGGCTGTGGCATCGACTGTGCCGAGAACCGCCGGCGTCCGTCCCGACATAGGCACCATCGACCGGGGGGCCGCATTCGGCGAAGCCTCGAGCGGCGTCGCGAGCCGGAGCCAACGCGACAAAACTTGTGGCGTTGCGTCTTATACCGCCGCGCCGTTGCAGGCATCTTCATCGGCTCGGCGGCAAGCGCGACGGCGCGCCGCGCCCCCTGGCGCGAAAGCCAAGGGGCCGAACGGTCCGGCCCGGCGCTTGCGGGAACATAGGCGAGTCCATTCGTGGGCTCGCCGGTATTAGGCGCCGGCGGTGCGATCTGCGGCGGCGGACACCTCCGGCGCAGCCTTGGCCGAGCGGGCCGCCTGGAAAGCGGCGGAAAGCGCGGCCAGGACCTCCCGCCAGTCGCCGAGCAGCCCGATGTCCGCGGCCTCGAAGATGGGCGCCTTGGGATCGTTGTTGATCGCGACGATGGTGCCGACCTGGCGGATTCCCACGAGGTGGTAAGCCGCCCCCCTGACCCCGACCCCGATGTAAAGCCGCGGCGCGATGGCGCGTCCGGTCAGGCCGACCTGGGTTTGCCGGGGCATCCATCCCTGATCGGTGACCCGCCGGCTCGCCGCAAGCGCGCCGATGAGCCCGGTCGCGTCTTGCATCAGGTCCAGGTGCCGGCGGATGTCTTCGACGTCTTCCGGCCCGGCAATGGCGTTGCCGACGCAGAGCACCAGCTCCGCCTGGTCCAGCGCGTTGGCATCGGCCCGGGCGCTGGCCTCGGACGCCTCGACGCGAACCGCGGGACGCCCGCAGGCCGCCGGCGCGATCTCGACCTGGGCCTTTCGTCCCGGCATCGGCTCCAGCCGCTTCACATAACCGGGGACGATCGTGGTCAACTGGGGCGCCGTGGCGCAATAGATCGGCGCGACGACGTTGCCTCCGAACGCCGGTTTGAGGTGCATGAGGCGGCCCTCTTCGTCCCACTGGACATCGATGCAGTCGCCGGTCATGCCGAGACCATCGGTCGCGGAGACCCGGGCGAGGGTGCCGCGCCCGATTCGGGTGGCGCCGCCGATCACGAGCATAGGCGGCCGCCGTTCGCCGAGCAGCTGGCTGAGCGCTTGGCCCCAAGTTTGCGAGGTGTAGGGGTCGAGCCGGTCATCGACGACCGCCAGGACCCGGTCGGCGCCGGCCGCGATCAACTCGTCGGCGCGCCCTTCGACGCCCGGACGGCCGAGCAGAAGGGCGACGGCTTCGCCTCCCGTCCCCGCCGCCAGGGTCTTCGCCAGCCCGACGAGCTCGCCGCTCACCGGTCGGAGCCGGCCGCCATCGGATTCGGCGAGCGCCCAAACGGATGGTTTGGCAGAATCCGCTGCGTCGCTTCGCGGCCAGGCTCGATGGCCGGTTCGATCGGCTTTGTCCAGGACGCCGCGTTCGAGCACCAGCTCGACGGCGCGGCGCGCCCGATCGTCAGGGCCGCCGCCCTCGAGCATGACCAGGGTTCTGGACCACGAGACCGGACGGACCTCGGCCACCCAGGTCGGCGAGCCCTTTAGCCCGACATGATCGGGGGCGAAGCCCAGCGACGCGGCGTCCAGGACGTCCACCGGCGCCTTGCGCACGGCATCGAGCTCTTCGGCCTGTGCCTTGGCGGGCGCGATCAAGCGCTCGGCGGTGGTGAGAACGAGCGGCAGCGGAACGTCGACCGTCGCGCTGCCGTCATCGGTTTCCACGCGCGCGCGCAGGTTTCGCTGCGCGACGTCGAGGGAGACTTCGCGGACCGCCGGAATGCACGGCCAGGACAGACAGGCCGCCATCTGTTCCGGGACTTGGCCGGTTTCGGAGTCCACGCTGTACTGCCCGGTGATGACGATGTCGGGATTTTCCCGCTCCACAACCCGCGCCAGAACCCGGGCGGTCACCAGCGTGTCGGATCCGGCAAGTGCCGGATCGCAGACCAGGATACAGCGATCCGCGCCCGCCGCCCGCGCCAAGGCGAGGACCTCCCGCGCCGCCGGCGGACCCATGGTTACGGCGACCACCTCGCAGCCCTCTTCCGCCTTGAAACGCACCGCCAGGGCAATGGCACGAAGATCGAAAGGATTCGCGAACAGGCTGACGCCGTCGCGGACGAGCCGGTTGGTGGCCGGGTCGAGGCGCAAGGTGGCGACGTCGGGCACCTGCTTGATCGAAACCAGGATTCTCATGCCGTTCCTCTCTCGAGGCCGTCGTTCCCGCGGTTCGCTGCATGACCGTCGGGGCCAGGCCAAGGACCTTCGCCCCGCCCCGCCCGCGCGGCCAAGCGACCTGCGGTAACGCCGGTCCTTACCATCGCGGGCACGAGACGGAAAACGTCTGGGTCGATACGAACCTTAACAGAACCTGTCCGGCCGACATTCCATTTCCCGTGGGCCGCGGATTTCGGAGGGAGGATAATATCCGGTGGGGGTTAGGCAAAAGGCCCCGAATTTCCGCAACTTCCTTGTGGGAAACGCGGGCATGGCGTGCTGCCGGGCCGGGCCGAAGAGGGCGGGAATCATCGTCTTCGGCGCCTTGTCATGGTGGTGCCCCGGCGCCATGGCATCGCCGGGGTTGCCGGTCGTCGTCCTGTTGACCGCGATTGGCTTCGCACAGGGCGGGCCAAGTGCCAATGCCATCATCGGCGGACCCGAAAATTCGGGCGGGCCTTGCGTTGGATCAAAGACTTCCGGCGCCCGTTGCGCGATAGTATGTATTGAATTCCGCCTTGCGGCCGTGACGTCATGAGCTCCGGATCGGGCAGCGCAAAAGCCGAAACGGCCCCACCGCGCGACGGCGGCTGGGAGCATTTCCCGCACGAGGCGGACGTGGGCATCCGCGGCTTCGGCCCGACCAAGGAGGCGGCCTTCGAACAGGCCGCTTGCGCGCTGACCGCCGTTCAGACCGACCTCGTTCGGGTCCAGCCACGAGATGCGGTGCCGATCGCCTGCGAGGCGCCCGACGACGAGCTGCTCCTGGTCGACTGGTTGAACGCCTTGGTCTTCGAGGCGGCCACCCGGAGGATGATGTTCGGCCGTTTTTCCGTGCGGATCAAAGACGGGAGGCTCCGCGGCGAGGCATGGGGCGAAGCGATCGACGTTCCCCGCCATGCCCCGGCGGCGGAAGTCAAGGGCGCGACCTACACGGCCCTCGAGGTGGCCCGGAAACCGGACGGCCGGTGGGTCGCGCAATGCGTGGTCGACGTGTAATACCAATATTGTTGAATATTGGTATAAGCCGCGGAGCCGACGGTTCAAGGAGGGCAAGCAAGATGCAACCGGCGAACCTCACCCGGACCGGGGAGTTCGAATGGCGGATCGAACCCGGCGGCGGGATGCGCGTGCCCGGGATCATCTTCGCCGACGAAGATCTGATCCGCGACATGGACGACAAGGTCTTCGAGCAGGTCACCAACGTCGCCAAGCTGCCCGGCATCGTAACGGCGTCCTATGCCATGCCCGATGCCCATTGGGGCTACGGCTTTCCCATCGGCGGGGTGGCGGCCTTCGATCCGGAAGACGGCGGCGTGGTCTCGGCCGGCGGGGTCGGATTCGACATCTCCTGCGGCGTGCGGGTCATGCGCACCGGGCTCCACAGGACCGAGCTGGAACCCCTCGGGACCGAGCTGGCCGACGTGCTTTTCGCGAGAATTCCGGTCGGGGTCGGCAGCACCGGCCGGATCCGCCTGAGCGATCCGGAGATGGATGCCATGCTCGCCGGCGGCGCCCGTTGGGCGGTCGATCAGGGCTACGGCACCGCTGCGGACCTGGAGCGCATCGAGGAACGCGGGTCGATGGCGGGAGCCCGGCCCGACTTCGTCTCGGCAAAGGCGAAGCGCCGCCAGCGCGACGAAATGGGCACCCTCGGCTCGGGCAACCATTATCTCGAGGTCCAGGTTATCTCCGAGGTCTTCGATCCCGATATCGCGGCCGGCTTCGGTCTCCGGGAAGGCGAGGTGGTGGTCAGCACCCATTGCGGCTCGCGCGGCCTCGGCCACCAGATCGGCACGGAATTCCTGCGCGAGATGGCGATCGCCGCCGCCGAGGCGGGCATCGCGCTGCCGGACCGCGAGCTCGCCTGCGCGCCGATCGACTCGGCCCTCGGCCGGCGCTACCTCGGCGCCATGCGCGCGGCAATCAACTGCGCGCTGGCCAACCGGCAGATCATCGGCCACCTCACGCGCGAGGTCTTCGCCGGGCTGTTTCCGCAGGCCCGCCTCGAGCTGCTGTACGATGTCTCGCACAACACCTGCAAGGTCGAGGACCACGAGTTCGATGGCGAACATCGCCGCCTCCACGTCCACCGCAAGGGGGCGACCCGGGCCTTCGGGCCCGGCCATCCGGATTTGCCGGACGCCCTGCGACCGTTCGGCCAGCCGGTGCTGATCGGCGGCTCCATGGGCACCGGCTCCTACATCCTCGCTGGAATGCCGGAATCCGAAGGGCGCGCCTTCAGCTCGTCCTGTCATGGCGCGGGACGACAAATGAGCCGGCATCAGGCGCGCAAGCGTTGGCAAGGCCGTCAGGTGGTCGACGAGCTGGCCGGGCGCGGCATCATCGTGCGCAGCCCGTCTGCGCGCGGGGTCGCCGAGGAGGCCCCCGGCGCCTACAAGGACGTCGGCTCGGTCGTGGACGCGGCGGAGATGGCCGGACTCTCCCGCAAGGTGGCGCGGCTCTTGCCGCTGGTCTGCGTCAAGGGATGACCCCGCGGCCCGGGTCAGCGCGAATAGGTGCCGGTCGCCGCCGCCTCGGCGAGCACGTGCGGATGCGCCGCCGCCGCCACCGCGGGGCAGCCCGGTCGGGGTGCAAGCTCGAGCCGCTCGACCGAAAGGGCGAGCAGACGGAAGCGATAGCGATGCACGCCGTGGCCGGGCGGCGGGCAGGGGCCGCCGTAGCCAATGCGCCTGAAGTCGTTGATCCCCTGACGGGTCGCGCCGACCCGCTCCTCGGTCGGATAGGCCTCCGCCAGGCGGCTCATATCCGCCGGTATGTCGAACAGCGCCCAGTGATGCCAGGTGCCCCCGGGTGCGTCCGGGTCGTCGCACAGAAGCGCAAAGCTGAGCCCCTGTGCCGGGGCCCCGGACCACTCCAGCGGCGGCGAGACGTCTTCGCCCTCGCAGGTGTACAGCACCGGGATCCGTTCGCCGTCCGCGAAGGCCGGGCTCGAAAGCTGGAATGCCATGTCCTCATCCTCCGCGCGCCGCGGCGCGACTCCGCGCCGCGGATGTGCGCGATGCCGACAGTTTAGCGCGGCGGCGCAGGGCAGCGCCACAACGAACCCGGGCGGGCCGATTTGCTCCCATGAAATGGGTCAATATCAGGAGCGGTTGGTA
>JBHIDD010000038.1:0-13109 GCA_046759925.1 Kiloniellaceae bacterium | reverse complement strand
GCTGCGAGGCGCTCGGCATGCGCCGCATGGCCGGCGTTGCCGCCAACCTGGACGCCGCCCTCGAGGAGCGCTACCGCGGCCGCGGCTACGGCCGCGCGACCAGCCAGGAGGACGTGCCCCTGTCCGAGGTCCTGCGGGTGCTCGCGCGCCAGGCGATGACCGGACTGCCGCCGCCGCCGGCGGCCCGCCGCATGGTCGAGCTGTGGCGCCGCAGCTTCGATTCCCGGGTCATGCAGGACCTGAAGGACCTGGCCGGACAGATCGAAGACCAGCGCCGCTTCGCCGAAACCCTGCGCCGGTTGCTCGCCCATCTGGACCTCGACCTGGGCGCCGAGGAGGAGTCTCCGAGCGATGAGGCGAGCGACGGCGCAGGCCAGGCCGCCGAGGACGATCCCTCCCGGGCGCATGGCGAGGGCGGCGAGCGGGCCGCCTCGGAGGCCCAGACGACCCGGGACGGCCCGCGCGGCGAGCTGTGCGAGGCCGAGGGGACCGAGGATCGGCAGGCCGAGGCCGACAGCGAGCTGCTCGCCCGCGCGGGCGACGAGGAGCCTGGACGCCCGGGCCGGCCGCCACGCTTCGACGAGCGGCGCAACGCGCCGGACAAGCAGGCCTACCGCGCCTTCACGACGGAATTCGACGAGGTCGTCGATGCCGCCGAGCTCTGCGACCCGGACGAACTCAGCCGGCTGCGCCAGCTGCTCGACCGCCAGCTCGTCAACCTCCAGGGGGTCATCGCGCGGCTCGCCAACCGGCTCCAGCGCCAACTGCTCGCCAAGCAGACCCGGGCCTGGGAATTCAACCTCGACGAGGGCATGCTGGATTCCGCCCGGCTGGCCCGGGTCGTGGTCAACCCGCTCCATTCCCTGTCGCACAAGCAGGAAAAGGAGACGGAGTTCCGGGACACCTTGGTCACGCTTTTGATCGACAACTCGGGCTCGATGCGCGGCCGGCCGATCGCGGTGGCCGCGATGAGCGCCGACATCCTGGCCCGGACCCTGGAGCGCTGCGGCGTCAAGGTGGAGATCCTGGGGTTCACCACCCGCATGTGGAAGGGCGGGCAGTCGCGCGAGCGCTGGATCGCCGCCGGCAAGCCGGGGAACCCCGGGCGGCTCAACGATCTGCGCCACATCATCTACAAGCCGGCGGACGCGCCCTGGCGGCGAACCCGCAAGAGCCTCGGGCTCATGCTGCGCGAGGGCATCCTGAAAGAAAACATCGACGGCGAAGCCCTGTTGTGGGCGCACAACCGTCTGGTCGGCCGGCCCGAGGAGCGCCGCGTCCTCATGGTCATTTCCGACGGCGCGCCGGTCGACGATTCGACGCTTTCGATCAATCCCGGGAATTACCTGGAGCGCCACCTGCGCGAGGTGATCCGCTACATCGAGACCCGTTCGCCGGTCGAACTGATCGCGATCGGCGTCGGCCACGACGTGACCCGCTACTACCGCCGCGCGGTGACCATCGTCGACGCCGAGCAGTTGGGCGGCACGGTCATGGAGCAACTGGCCGAGCTGTTCGACGAGGCGCCGGCCCCGGGTCCGCGGGCGCGCCGCGCCGCCCCCCGCGCCCGGGCGGTGGCACCGGCGCGTTAGGGCGGCTTGTACGCCAGGTAACCCGAAGCAGCCTCACCCGACGGTGCTACTCGTCCCCACCCTCAAAGAGTTGAATCTCTATCGCACAGCCAAGGGTTGGCTTCTTGCCCGTACCCCCTCTGATTTCAACGATTTCCGTCATAGCTGTCAGACCTGAGTCCATCTGTTGACCCAAGCGGAAAGCGACGTCCCCCGGTACATATCCAATCTGTTCACGTGTTGCGCGAAAGACAGCAATGGCATCTGGATCGTATCGGTTCTCTGGCTCGCGAAGCAGCAGAAGGCGCTCTCCTTCCTTACAGCGCGCAAGGATATCCTGCCGCTTGGTCCCGTCAGAATTTCGCTTTGTCACTCCAGCAATACGAGTAGTGAATGATCTAACCGGCGTCACGCCGTAATCGGCAGGATCAGGAATGTCGATCTTTGGCTCGAACAAGCGTGTTAACCATCCCATCATGACCTCCAAGGTTATGTGAGCCGTAGCACGCTCCGTATGTCATCCTAACGCCTTCAGGATTCATCTAGAGATTCTCCCTAAAGAACTCCAGCGTCCGCTGCCAGGCGAGCTTGGCGTCCGCCGCGTCGTAACGCGCGCCGGTCGGGTTCGCGAAGGCGTGGTCGGCCTCGTACCAGTGGGTCTCCAACCGCTTGCCGGCGGCGGCCATGGCCGCTTCGAAGCCGCCCACCATGTCCCTGTTGATCGACCTGTCGCGCGTCGCGAAGTGGCCGAGGACGGGGCCTTTTAGGGCCTTCAGGTCCTGAGCCGGGCGGTTGACCCGGCCATAGTAGATCACCGTCGCATCGACGGGCGCCGCGATCGAGGCATTCAGCGACCAGCCGCCGCCGAAGCACCAGCCGACGGTGCCCACTTTGCCGGTCGACTCGGGATGCGCGCGCAGCCAGGCGATCCACGAGACGAGCGTCTCCGTGGCCTCGGCCGGCTTGAGCGCCTGGGTGAGCGCCCGCGCCGCGTCCCGACTGTCCGCCACCTGGCCGTGGTACAGGTCGACGGCAAGCCCGAGATAGCCTTCCTTGGCAAGTTCGGCGGCCACGGCCTTGATCTGAGCATTCAGGCCCCACCATTCGTGGATCAGAACAATCGCGGGCGCCGGGGTTTCGACGGGCACCGCGAGGGACGCCTTGACCGTCAAGCCGCCTCGGGTGGTGAGCGTCACCTCCGCAAGCCCGGCGGCCGCGGCGCGGGCAAGCCGCGGGTCGGCCAAGACCGCGGCAAGCGGCAATCCGGCCAACGGCGCGGCGATCAGGGTGGTCAAGACCTGGCGGCGAGCAAGCGGTGACATGGCGGTCCTCCCGGGCGACAAAGAAATTTTCGCTCTTTTGTGGGGCGAGTATGGAACAAATCATCGCCGCGGGCCACCGCACTCGTACAGACGTGATGTGAAGCACCGGAGGCGTGGCGGCCGATTCAATAATACCGCCGAGCCATTGAAGGCATCTTCATCGGCTCGGCGGCAAGCGCGACCGCGCGCCGCGCCCACTGGCGCGAAAGCCACGGGGCCGAATGGCCCCGCCCGGCGCTTGCGGGAACATAGGCGAGTCCATTCGTGGGCTCGCCGGTATCAGCGGGAAATTCGTCGCCGGGAAACCGTTGCAAGCTGGAGGTACAGCACGGAGACACGAGGGGCATGCGAACAGGCCCGAAAAGGGCAGAGCCCGGGAATTCGCGGCGCCGTGGCAAACCTCGGAGCCTCTGCGACGGAGCCTCTGTGACGGAGCCTCTGTGACTCTGCGGTTGGACCTTTTTGAGAGTTTCTAATTTGGGCCGAGGCCGTCAGGCCGCCGCCTGCTTGGCGATCGCCTTCTGGATGCGGCGTTTGAGCGCGCGGGCCTTCGGGCCGAGCTCGGCGTTCGGCGTCGAGAGCAGATAGGCATCCAGGCCGCCGCGCTTCTCGATGGTGCGGATCGCCCGGGTGCTGAGGCGAATCTGCACGGTCTCGCCCAGCGCGTCGCTCAACAGCGAGCTCTTCTGGAGGTTCGGCAGGAAGCGGCGGCGCGTCTTGTTGTGGGCGTGGCTCACGTTGTTGCCGGCCTGGACGCCCTTGCCGGTGAACTCGCAACGCCGTGCCATGGTCGGTCACCCGGAAATTTTCGCGCAAAAAAACGAGCCGGACGTGACCCCCCGCCCGGTGCGGGCCGGTTTGTACGCGAGCCGCCGGGACCCGTCAAGCCGAAAGCGCCAGCCCCCGGGCCCTCGCCGGGCGGCGCTCGCCCGGCCCCGCCGGGTCGGCTCCGCCGCCGCTTGGCGCCCGGGAAGGCGTCCAGCAGCCGTCCGCGGCCGGCTCCGCCGCGGCCGGTCGGGCCGGCTCATCCGGTCTCGGGGTTGTCCGGCGCCCCCGGCCCCAACGGCTGGCCGTAGGAGAACTCGACGAAATTGCCGTCCGGGTCGCGCAGGCCGCAGTAATAGCCGACCGGATAAGGCTCCCGGCGCGGCGGCCAGGCGAGGCAGCCGGCGGCCTCGGCGCGCGCGGCGATCGCGTCGACCGCGGCCTTGCTTTCGAGCGCGAATCCGAAGTGGCTGAAATCGTCCTCCGCCTGCTCGCGCCCCGGCCCGCCGGGCAGAAGGACGAAGATGAACTCGCGTTCCCGGCCCGGCTCGGCCAACCAGACGATGCGCTTGCCGGCATGATCGGCCCGCTCATGCACCACGCTCATGCCGCAAAAGCCCCGGTAGAAGGCGATGCAGGCATCCAGGTCGCGCACCTGCAGGGCCAAGTGGGTGAGATTGGGCGTCATCCCGGCAAGTTAGCGCGCCGGTCGGGCATGGTGAAGCGGCGGCTCATACCGCCGCGGCCTCCGGCCGCGCGCGCTCCTCTTCGGCCGCCTTCTGCTGGCGCCGCCACATGGCGGCGTAGGCCCCGCCCCGGGCCAGCAGGGCGTCATGCCGGCCGCGTTCGACGATGTGGCCCGCATCGAGCACCAGGATCTCGTCGGCCTCGACCACGGTGGACAGGCGGTGGGCGATAACCAAGGTGGTGCGGTTCTTGGAAACCTCGTTCAGGCTCTCCTGGATCTCCCGCTCGGTCTTGGTGTCCAGCGCCGAGGTCGCCTCGTCGAACATCAGGATCGCCGGGCCCTTGAGGATCGTGCGGGCGATCGCGACGCGCTGCTTCTCGCCGCCCGACAGTTTCAGGCCGCGCTCGCCGACGACGGTGTCGTACCCGTCCGGCAGCGCCGCGACGAAGTCGTGGATCCGCGCCATCTTGGCCGCCGCCTCCACGTCTTCGCGGCCGGCGCCCGGCCGCCCGTAAGCGATGTTGTAATAGATGCTGTCGTTGAACAGCACGGTATCCTGCGGCACGATGCCGATCGCCGCGCGCAAGGACTCCTGCGTCACCTCGCGAAGGTCCTGGCCGTCGATCAGGACCCGGCCGCCGGTCACGTCGTAGAAGCGGAACAGGATCCGGCTGACGGTCGACTTGCCGGCGCCGCTGGGGCCGACGATGGCGACCGTCCGGCCCGCCGGGACGGTGAAGCTGACGTCCTTGAGGATCGGCCGGCGCGGATCGTAGCCGAAGTCGACGTGGTCGAAGGCGATCGCGCCGCCGGTGACCCAGAGCGGCCTGGCCCCCGGGCGGTCGACCACCTCGGGCTCCGAATGAACGAGGTCGAACATCACATCCAGGTCGATGAGCGACTGCTTGATCTCCCGGTAGACGGTGCCCAGGAAGTTGAGCGGCATGGCGAGCTGGATGAGATAGGCGTTGACCATCACGAAGTCGCCCACCGTCAAGCGCCCCTCGGCGATTCCGCTGGCCGCCAGGATCATGATCAGCGTGATGCCCAGGGCGATGACCACGGCCTGTCCGACGTTCAACATGGACAGGCTGGTTCGGCTCTTGATCGCCGCCTGCTCGTAAGCGCGCAGGGCCCAATCGTAGCGCCGCGCCTCGTGCTCCTCGTTGCCGAAGTACTTGACCGTCTCGTAGTTGAGCAGGCTGTCGACGACCTTGGTGTTGGCGTCGTTGTCCGCGACGTTCATCCGGCGGCGCAACCGGATTCGCCATTCGGTGATCGAAAAGGTGACCCCCACGTAACCGAGGATGGTGACCAGGGTAATCGCGGCGAAGCGCCAGTCGAAGAAGTGCCAGAGGATGCCGCAGACCAGCGCGATCTCCAGGAGCGTCGGCACGACGTTGAACAGCACGAAGAACAGCAGGAACTCGACGCCCTTGGTGCCCCGGTCGATGGCCCGGCTCAGGCCGCCGGTCTGGCGATCGAGGTGAAAGCGCAGGGAAAGCCCGTGCAGATGGCGGAAGGTGCGTAGCGCCACCCGGCGCATGGCGTGCTGCGCCACCCTGGCGAAGAGCGCATCGCGCAGTTCCGCGAAGCCAAGCGCCAGCACCCGTGCCAGGCCGTAGGCGAGGAGCAGGGCAAGCGGCACCACGATCCGCCCATCGGGCTGCGGACCGAGCGAATCGACGGCGTCGCGCAGGATGATGGGAACGTAGACGCTGGCCGCCTTCGCCGCCACCAGCATGACCACCGCAAGCAGCACCCTGAGCCGCAGGTCCGCCCGGCCCCTGGGCCAGAGGTACGGCAGCAGGTGGCGTAAGGTGCGCAGTTGGCTGCCGGGGTGAAACTGGCCGGGATCTATGGTGGTGGGGCGCATGGCCTGGCTTACTGCGTCCGTCCGAGCGAGCGCGCGAGGATCAGGTAGAGCTTGCCGACGTCCGCGGTCAGAAAGGTCGCGCTCAGCACGTGCTCGGGATCACAGTCCGTCGCCTGCGCCAGCAGCGTCTCGAACTGATTCATGTAGCGGGTGGCCTGGTTCCGGAACCGCTCGTCGGATTCGTAACGCTGCTTGATGTGGGGCACGGAGAATCGGTCGTTGCCGCGCCGGAGACGGCGCGCGAAGACCGACTTGTCGCCTTTCCGGTAGCGCTTCCAGAGGTCCGCCGGAAGATCGTCCTCGACCAGCCGGTTGAGGTCGATGGCGGTGGCATTCAGATCCTCGATCATCAGGCTGGCGGTCCTCAGGAAGATGTCGCGGCGTTTGGCAAGGTCGGTCCGGCGCAGCGCGCGCGCCTGGACCGCCGCGGCCTCCGAGGCCTGGACCAGTTCCTTGGCCTGCCGGCGGAAGGTCTGGCTGGATTCGCCGATCTGCCGGTAGGCGCCCTCGACCGTGCCGCTCAGGGCCGCGGCGCGGGACTCCAGCTCGGTGCCGAGGTCCCGGGAGCGCGACAAGGCGCGCCCGGCGGCATCGATCAGGCCGGCGGCGGCCTGTTCGATCGTCTCGCCCATCCGGGTCAGGCGCTCGAGCGTGCCCTCCTCCGCCTCGGCCAAGTCCGCCGCCTGGGCGCGCAGCTCGTCGCGAATGTCCTCCGCGGTTTCCCGGGCGCTGGTGGCGGCGCCCAGCAAGGTCGTCGCCTGCTCGGCGAAGGTCTCCTTGACATCGCGGGTCAGGTTGCCGAGCTCGCCGGCGAGCCGGCCCAGATCGCGGATTTCCTCCCGGACCGCTTCGCGTAGCTCGCCCGCGGCTTCGCTGGCGGACTCCGCGGCGGCCGCGAGCTGCCTGCCCTGCACCTCGAAGACCTCGGACATCTCCTCGCCGTGAGCGCTCGCCGCGCGGGCGGTCTCGGCCAGCCGGGTCGAGCTCACCTGCAAGGTCTCGCCGACCCGGTCGATTTGCTCGACGGCCCGGTCGGAGGCCCTTTTCAGCGCCGTCGACTGGCGCTCCAGCGCCGCGCCGGCCAGTCCGATCTTGTCCGCGGCCCGCGCACCGGCGGCGGTCACCGCCTGGATCCGCGACGCGATCGCCTCGCCGGTCTCGCCGATCCGCTTTTGCGCCTCGGCCACCGCCTCGCCCAGCCGAATCGCGCCGGCCTCGCCGACCGTGCCGACCGAATCGGTCATGTCCTCCGTCGTCTCGCGCAGCCGGGCGGCCACCCGATCGGCCATGCTTCCCACGGCCTCCGCCTGGGCACAAAACGACTCCTTCATGGCCGTCGCGCGTTCCGCTGCGGTTGCGAAGGTGTTCTGCATGTCCTGGGCCTTGCCCTCCAAGGTGGTCGCAATGCTGCGCGCCTGCTCGCCCACGTCGCTCGAAAGCCGGCTCAGGTCCTCGCGTTGCCGGCCCAGCGATTCGGTGAGCGCGCCGGCTTGGTCGGCGGTGCGCTCGAAAACCACGTGCAAGCGGTCGATCTGCTCGCGGATCAGCTCGTTGAACGCGCGCGATTGCGCGACGACCTTGTCGCTGGCCTCGGTCAGTTCCTGGGCCTCGGCCCGAAGCGCATCCGTGGTCTCCCGCGCCTGCTCGGCGGTCCAGGCCATCTCCTGGGTCTGCGATCGCAGGATCCCGCTCAAGTCCTCGCTCCTGGAGACCGCCTGATCGGCCGCCTGGTTCAGCTCCTCGACCGGGCCCGCGAGGCTTTCCGAGATCGAGCCGGCGGCTTCGCGCGCCCGCGCCGCGGCCTTGTCCAGGGTGGCGATCTGGGTCTCGACCGCCTCGCGGGATTGGCCCATGAGGGCGCTTACCTGGCGGCTGGCCTTGGACAGATCGGCGGCCTGCGCGCGCAGCGCCTCGCGGATCTGCTCGGCCTGAGAGGCGGTGCGGACGCTGACCCCGGTCAGGTCTTGGCACTGCCGGCGGAAGGCGTTGCACAGGGCGTCCATGCGCTCGATGATCTCGTTGGAGGCCGCGGTCAGCGTGCCGGCCTGATCCTTCAGGGACGCCGAGACGCGCAACACCCGAGATTCGGATTCCTCGCTGGGGTAGGCCATCTCCTCCAGGTGGCCGAGCAGGGCCTTCGTCTCCGTGCTGATGGTGAAGCTGCGCACGGCGTAAAGCAGGACGACCCACAGAAAAGCCGGCGGGACCAGAACGCCCGCGATCGCGGCGCCGAGCTCGTGGGGCAGCAGGGCGCCGAGGTTGGCCCAACCGAAGAATTCGTCGGCGTACCAGGCGCAAAGGCCCAGCCAAGAAAGCGTCAGGAAGCTCCCGATTGCCGTGGCGATCGTGCTGAGGCGCCGGAGTCCGGTCATGGCGCCGCGTCCGCCTCAGGCCGCGGCGCGGCGCTGCCGGATGATCCCCAGGATCTCGTGCGCGGCATAGGGAATGTTGGTGCCCGGGCCGTAGACGGCGGACACCCCGGCCTGCAGCAGGAAATCGTAGTCCTCGGGCGGGATGGCGCCGCCGCAGACGACGATGATGTCGCCGGCGCCCGCACTGCGCAGTTCTTCGACCAGCTGCGGGACCAGCGTCTTGTGCCCGGCCGCCTGGCTCGAGACGCCGATCACGTGGACCTCGTTCCCGATCGCCTGGCGGGCGGCCTCCTCCGGCGTCTGGAACAGCGGCCCGAGGTCGACGTCGAAGCCGATGTCGGCGAAGGCGGTGGCGATCACCTTGGCGCCGCGGTCGTGACCGTCCTGGCCCATCTTGACCACCAGCATGCGCGGCCGCCGGCCCGCCTCCTCGGCGAAGGCATCGACCTCTTGCTGGATGCGCGCGAAGCCCTCGTCACCCTCGTAGTGGGCGCCATAGACGCCGGAGATGCTGTGGATCACGGCGCGGTGTCGGGTAAAGACCTTCTCCAGGGCGTCGGAGATCTCGCCGACGGTGGCGCGCCGGCGGGTCGCCTCGACGGCCAGGTCGAGCAGGTTGCCCTCCTTGCGCTCCGCCGCCCGGGTGAGCGCATCGAGCGCCGCGCGGCAGGCCGCCGTGTCGCGCGAAGCGCGAATTCGCTCGAGCCGCCTGATCTGGGTCTCGCGCACCGCGGTGTTGTCGATGTCGAGGATCTCGACCGAGTCGTCCGCCTCCGAGCGGTACTTGTTGACGCCGACGATGACTTCCTCGCCGCGGTCGATCCGGGCCTGGCGGCGCGCCGCGGAGTCCTCGATCCTAAGCTTCGGCATGCCGGAAGCCACCGCCTTGGTCATGCCGCCCATGTCCTCGACCTCGTCGATCAGCTTGCGCGCCTCGCGCACCAGGCTCGCGGTCAAGCTCTCCACGTAGTAGCTGCCGGCCAGGGGATCGACGACCTTGGTGATGCCGGTCTCCTCCTGGAGGATGAGCTGGGTGTTGCGGGCAATCCGCGCCGAAAAGTCGGTCGGCAAAGCCACCGCCTCGTCGAGCGCGTTGGTGTGGAGCGACTGGGTGCCGCCGAGCGCAGCGGCCATCGCCTCGATCGCGGTACGCACCACGTTGTTGTAGGGATCCTGCTCGGTCAGCGACACGCCCGAGGTCTGGCAATGGGTGCGCAGCATCAGCGAGCGCGGGTCCTGCGGGGCGAAGAGATCCCGCATCAGGGTCGCCCAGAGGTAGCGCGCGGCGCGCAGTTTCGCGATCTCCATGAAGAAGTTCATGCCGATGGCGAAGAAGAAGCTCAAGCGCGGGCCGAAGGCATCCACGTCCAGGCCCTTGGACAGCGCGGCGCGCACGTATTCGATGCCGTCGGCGATGGTGAAGGCGAGCTCCTGCACGCAGGTGGCGCCGGCCTCCTGCAAGTGGTAGCCGGAGATCGAGATCGAGTTGAACTTCGGCATGTGCGCAGCCGCGTACGCGATGATGTCGGCGACGATCCGCATCGAGGGCTCGGGCGGATAGATGTAGGTGTTGCGGACCATGAACTCCTTGAGGATGTCGTTCTGGATGGTCCCCGACAGCTTGTCCCGGGAGACCCCCTGCTCCTCGGCCGCGACGATATAGCCGGCCATGACCGGCAGCACCGCGCCGCTCATGGTCATCGACACCGACATCCGATCGAGCGGGATGCCGTCGAAGAGGATCTTCATGTCCTCCACGGAATCGATGGCGACCCCCGCCTTGCCGACATCGCCGACCACCCGGGGATGGTCCGAATCGTAGCCGCGATGGGTGGCCAGATCGAAGGCAACCGACAAGCCCATCTGTCCGGCGGCCAGGTTCCGCCGGTAGAAGGCGTTCGAGTGCTCGGCGGTCGAGAAGCCGGCATATTGCCGCAGCGTCCAGGGGCGCAGCGCGTACATCGTCGCGCGCGTCCCCCGGAGGAAGGGCGCGAAGCCCGGCAGGGTCTCGAGTTCCTCGAGGTCGTCGGCCGTATAGAGCGGCTTGACCGCAATACCCTCGGGGGTCCGCCAGATGAGATCGTCCGGGTCGCCGCCCCCGAGTTCCTTGGCCGCCAGGGCGCGCCAGTCCGCGATTGATTTCTTGGGAAAATCGGTCATGGCTCTTCGTGAGTCCCAGCCGCATCTCTGGTGCGGCGCAGTATACGCCCGCGGACGGCTCCAAGTCCATTTGCGCCCGCCAACGTCAGCCCCGCCATTCCGGTCACTGGGCTCGAAATCTCCATGGCGGCTTCCCCTACGCCTGAAAGGTTGCACCCGCGCGAAAAGCGCCTTGTCACGGACGAAGGCGCAGAAACGCGACCGGCTCTTCGAAGCCCTTGAGGGCGGTCCACTCCCGTACTGGATCGAAGGGATCGACGAGCCGACGCACCGCGGAATTCTCGGAAAACACCTGTGATAGCACGATGTCACCGCCGTGGCTCTCGCCCTGCAGGCGCGCGGCCATGTTGACCGTGGTGCCGAAGTAGTCGAGGCGGCCGTTGAGGTTGACCGCGATCGACGGGCCCTCATGCAGACCAAGCTTGATGACGATCGCCCGGCCGCCGGATCTCGCGTTGAACGCCGCGACCTCGCGCTGGACCCTGAGCGCCGCGCGCAACGCATCGGCGGGATCGATGAAGGCCGCCATGATCGCATCGCCGATGGTCTTGACGACCGCGCCGTTGTGCGCGCGGACGACCCCGGCCAGGAAGGCGAAATGTTCGCGCACCAGGTGATAGGCGTTGGCGTCCCCGACGGCCGAGTAGAGCGCGGTCGAGCCCCGTAGATCGGTGAACATCAAGGCCACGCGTTTGATGGAAACCTCGTCGCCGGGGCGCAGCACCTGATCCGAGAACAGGTCCCGGAAGGCCTGCATGGCGGTCACGCGGTCGGCGGTGAGCGCATCGCGGACCCAGTGGCGCTCCTCGACAACCACGGTCCGTTCCCGCCCGCTCCGATTGGTCAGCACCACTTGCCCGGATTCGGCGGCCGGGCCGGCGCGGACGGCATTCGCCTCGAGGATCACCTCCGGAAAGCCGCCGCGGTCCCAGGTGATATCGAGCTCCGGTCCGGGTTCCAGCGCGCGCAGGCGGTAAGGCCCGGGCGGGAGCCCGGCGGCCACCTTCCGTCGGGTCCCGTCCTCAAGGGTCAGATGAATCCAGATATGCGGCGTGCTCATCGGACCGAAGAGGCAGTATTCCCCGGCCCCGATGGCGCGCACCGCGGGGGCCGGGTTGAAGCTCAGCTCGACGTTCTTGGAAAAGTTTCGCCCGTAGTCGATGTTGCAGGTTGCGCAATGAGCGCCCTCCGGCAGTTTGTCGAGTGAGCCGACCGCCGCTTTGGGAATCCGGCACCGTGGACACAGCAGGTCCCAACGCAGATCGAGCAGGCCGGCCCTGACCGCTTCCAGGCACAATTCGATGACGCGGCGTTCATCGACGCCCCAGTCGCGCGCCAGCTTGAGCGGCCGCAGGTGGACCAGATCGACCTCCTGGGCTGTCAGCACGTGGTCCGCCAGCCGCTGCGCCAGGCCGTGGCCGTGGCCCGACTCCTCGATGCGCACCACCATGGTCGCCACCTTGGTCCTTGTCTCCGGCCCGGCATCCGGCGGCCGGAAGCCAAACGGGACCTGGCTCTCGCCCGACGCAAAGCGCCGTGCGTCATCCGCGAGCGCGCCAAAAGTCCGGCCCGCCGAGGCGAAAAACCCTGTCCGCAGCATGAGCCGCCCGATCGGATTGGCGGGCGCCCCCTCGATGGTGTATTCACCCCGGCTGCCGGCCCCCTCGGGGCGGAGCACGAAGCGGGCGCAGAGCGACCTAAGCGGCCCGGTCCGGAAATAGCGGCAGTGCTCGAACCAGCGATTGGCGACCCAGTTCACCGGCTTTTCCCGCCACTCCAGGGCAAACGGCCCCTTGCGGGCCCGGCCGATGTACAGCACCGAGCCATCCGCACGGGGAATTTCCTCGATCGTATGTTTCGGCAGTTTGGCAGCTTCGTTGAAACGCGCCGTGTCGGCCAGAATCGGCCAGATCGCCTCTGGCGGGCTCTCGAAGTGCCAGATGAAGGTTCGGCGCCGCGGCTGTGCCATGCCCTTGACGTTTCCAGCGGTTCGAACTGTGCCCGGCCGGGGCGCGGGCGCCACCCTACCAGCGCAGCGCCGGCAGGGCGGCCACCGGAGACTGGCCGGCGGCCCGGCACAGCTCGGCAAGGCGCGCCGGGTCCGCATTGCCGTCTCGATCGACCCCGAGCTCCTCGCCGTGAAGGCCTCCGGTGACGAAAACGCCGTCGATCCCGGCCCGCGCCGCGCCCGCGATGTCGGTGCGCAAGGAATCTCCGATCGCGGCGATCCGGTCGCGCCGGCGCAGGCCCAGCAAGGCGAAACAGGTTTCGTAGACCCGCGGATGCGGTTTGCCGTGATAGCGCACCTCGCCGCCCATCTCCTCGAAGAGCAGCGCGATCGATCCGGCACAGATT
>JBHIDD010000037.1:0-13124 GCA_046759925.1 Kiloniellaceae bacterium | reverse complement strand
CCGATCGCCTCCTGCAACGGGACCTCGCCGACAAGCACCCGAACCGCGTCGAGGTCCACCGCGTGGCCCGGGCGCTCGGCGTGCTCGACGTCGGGCAGGCAGTCGAGGGCCAACGCGTCGACCCGGACCAGTTCGATCAACTCCTCGAGCAGATCGGCGTAGGGCACGATCTTGCCGATGCCGAAGTCGATCAACCCCTCGTCCGTGCCGTAGCGCTGCGCGCGCCAGCGGTTCTCCTGGACCAGCATGTTGGAGTAGCGGCGCCAGCGCTGGTTGTTGCGCTTGAGCCGATAGAGCATGCGCACGAGGCAGACGTAGATCGCCGCGACCGCGACGCCGTCCTTGAGCCGCGTGCAGATATCGGGGATGCGCATCTCGAGCGTCGGGAAGCGCGCCGAAGGGCGCACGTCCCACCACAGCTTCGAGCCGTCGTCGATCAGGCCGGCGCCGATCATGATGCCCAGATGGCGCTGGTACTCGCCGTAGCTGTCGAAGGATTCCGGCAACCCGGTCCGCGGCAGCTCGTCGAACACGGCAATGCGGTAGGACTTGAGCCCGGTGTCCTCGCCCCGCCAGAAGGGCGAGGAGGTCGACAGCGCCAGGATGTGCGGCAGGAAGTAGCTGACCTGTCCCATCAGGTCGATGCGCAGCTCGTCGTCGTCGAGCCCGACGTGGACGTGCATGCCGCAGATCAACAGGCGCCGGGCGACCGCCTGCATGTCGCGGGCGATCGCGTGGTAGCGCGCCCTGGGCGTGGGCTTCTGCTCGCTCCACGCCGCGAAGGGGTGGGTCGAGGCCGCAATCGGCGCCAGGCCGCGCTCGGCGGCGACCTCGGCGACGGTCTTGCGCATCTGCGCCAGGTCCTTCGCCGCCTCCTTGACGGTGTTGCAGACGCGGGTCCCGACCTCGATCTGGGACTGCAGGAACTCCGGCCTGACTCGGCCCTCGAGGCGCCTCTCGCACTCGCTCATCAGGGACTCGGGCGGGTCGACGACGAGGTCCCGGGTTTCCTTGTCGACCAGCAGGTATTCCTCTTCGATCCCGACGGTGAAGGAGGGCTCGCCCGGCATGACGCGCCTCACGCGCTCCGGAAGATGGCCGGATCGGCCAGCACCGCGGACAGCGCATCGGCCAAGCGCTCGGCCCACTCGGCGGCGCCGCGGTGGGTGTCGATCAGGTCCTGGCGCACTTCGACCAACGCGTTGGCGAGGCCGCGCGCCCCGGCGTGCAGGTGCAGGGAATGGCCGTGCTGATCGCGGCCGGAATAGGGCTGGTTGTCGCCCACCGCAATGCCCTGCGCCCGCAGCCCGGCCATGAGCGGCACGGGCAGGCGCGGGTCCTCGTTCCACAGGATGCCGACCTGCCAGGGCCGCTCGGTCCCCTTGATGACCGGCGTGAAGCTGTGCATCGAGATCACCGCCGGCGCCGGGCCCCGGGCCAGCAAGTCCTCCAGCATCCGGTCGATGGCGGCGTGATAAGGCCGGTACAATCCGTCGATCCGGGCTTTCAAATCCGCAGGCGAGAGGTCGCGGTTGCCCGGGATGATCACGCCGTCGCTCAGCCGCTGGACCAGCGTCGGATCGTCGAGTTTCCGGTTCGGGTCGATGGCCAGGCGCGAGAAATGGCTCAAGACCGCCGGCGCGTCGAGCCGCATGGCCAGGTTGCCGGTCACCTCGGCGATGCCGATGTCCCAGGCGATATGGCGCGACAGCACCGCCTCGGTAAGACCGAGGGTGCCGAGCGCCCGCGGCAGGAACCGCGTGGCGTGGTCGCAGAACAGCAAAAGCGGCGTCTTGCCCGCCGGGTTGACCAGGGTAAACGGCGCCGGCTCATCGGGCGCCAGCAACGTGCTGTCATCGGCCTCTTCCGGGCTTTCCGTGGCGGTCGAAACATCCGGCATCGCCGCCGGACTATAGCCGCTCGGAACGCGCGGCAACAGGGCCCGAAGCGAGTCTGGGCGGCGGCCGGGTGCGCCGCGCCTTGACGGCCCGGGGGTGCGGACTCCATAAAGGACCGGTAAACTGGTGTTACCAAAAGGCCGGTTCCGCTTTCGGGCCTGGCCGCCTCAACCGCGAAGTTCCGGGACAGGCACGCCGTGTCCAGAGCCATCGCCGATCCCAGGTTTCAGGAGATTCCGCGCGAGCGGGTGGCGGACCGCGTGGCGCAGGAGCTGCTGCGGCTGATCGCCACAGGGGAGCTCGCGCCCGGCGAGCGCCTGCCGGGCGAGCGCCAGTTGGCGGAGATGATGAACGTCAGCCGGGTTTCGGTGCGCGCCGCCTTGCAGCAGCTCAAGGCGCAGGGCTTCGTCGCCGCCGTCCAGGGCGGCGGGACGCACGTCATCGCCGCGTCCAACGACAGGGAGTCGGCGCTTGCCGAATTGGTGCGGGTCAACACCCGCAACCTGCACGACCTGGCCGAGATTCGCGCCAGCATCGAGGTCTGGGCGGCCCGGCGCGCGGCCGAGCAGGGCAGCCCGGAGCAAATCGCCGCGATCGAGCGCATGGTCCAGGCGATGAGCGACCCGGACCGGCCGGCGCGTTACAAGGCCGAGGACGACCTCAACTTCCACCTGGCGATCGCCAGGGCCTCCGGCAGCGCCGTCTACATGCACCTGATGACCCTGCTTGGCGAAATCCTGGAGGAGATGTTCGCCTACCACCGTTATCGCCTGCAGACCGGGCCGGCGTACGACCGCCTGCTCCTCGAGCAGCATCGCGCCATCTGCGCGGCGATCCGGGCGCGCGACGGGGCGGCCGCGGCCCGCGCCATGGCCGAGCACCTCGAGCTGGTCCTCTCCAGTTACGGCGCGGACCGGAAACCGGAGGCGCCCGCCCCTGCCGAAGCGGTCCGGGGTGCCGCCCGCTGAGTCCGAAGGCCCCCAAGCAACTGCGCCGCGGCCTCCTTGCACGGCTACGCCGGCCCGGCCGGGCCGGTGCTCGACCTCAATAGGCACGGCGCGGGGCTTCGCGCGCCGGAAGCCAGTCGCAACGCGCCCTCGCGGACGTTCCGGCCCCCGGCCTGGCGGCTGCTTTCCCGGCGCGCGGGACCCGCGCTAGGTTTATACCGGTTGCCAAGAGTATCGAGCCCGAGGCTGCCATGACGATGCCTGCGCCACAGGTCCTGCTGCGCGGCCTCTTCGAGGCGGCGCTCGGCGCCGCCGACCCGCGGCAGGTCGTGCCCCGCCACCTGCCCCCGCCGCCGATTGGACGGACCATCGTGATCGGAGCCGGCAAGGCGGCGGCCGCCATGGCGCGCGCGGTGGAGGAACATTGGACCGGCCCGCTCGAAGGCCTGGTGGTCACCCGCTACGGCCACGGCCTGGCCTGCACCCAAATCGAGGTGGTGGAGGCGGCCCACCCGGTCCCCGACGCGGCCGGCCGGCGGGCCGCCCGGCGCATCCTCGAGATGGTCCAGGGGCTTGACGACGACGATCTGGTACTTTGCCTGATCTCCGGCGGCGGCTCGGCGCTTTTGGCTTTGCCCGCGCCCGGTCTGAGCCTGGCGGACAAGCGGGCGGTCAACCGCGCCCTGCTCAAATCCGGCGCGAACATCGCGGAGATGAACTGCGTGCGCAAGCACCTCTCGGCCGTCAAGGGCGGGCGCCTGGCCGCCGCCGCCTGGCCGGCCCGGGTGCTCAGCCTGCTGATCTCGGACGTGCCGGGCGACGATCCGGCGATCATCGCCTCGGGGCCGACGGTCCCCGACCCCACCACCTTTGCGGATGCCCGGGCGATTTTGGATGGCTACGGCATCGCCCCGCCGCGCGCGGTCAAAGCCCGCCTCGAGGCGGGCCAGGACGAAACCCCGAAGCCGGGCGATCCCCGCCTCGCCCGGGCCGAGACCGTGCTGGTCGCCCGGCCGCAGGATGCCCTGGCGGCCGCGGCGGCGAGCGCGCGCAAGGCCCGGATCACGCCGGTGATCCTGGGCGATGCGATCGAGGGCGAGGCGCGCGAGGTGGCCCTGGTCATGGCCGGCATCGCCCGCCAGGTCCGGCGCCACGGCCAGCCGGTCGCCGCCCCTTGCGTCCTGTTGTCGGGCGGCGAGACGACGGTGACGCTCACCGGCCGGGGCCGCGGCGGACGCAACACCGAGTTCCTCTTGGCGCTTGCCGTGGCCCTCGACGGCGAAGCCGGCATCCATGCCATTGCCTGCGATACCGACGGCATCGACGGCTCCGAGGCCAACGCCGGCGCGACCGTCGCCCCCGATACCCTGGCGCGCGCCCGGGCCGCCGGACTCGATCCCAGGGCACGGCTCGCGGACAACGACGCCTACGGCTTGTTCGCGGGGCTCGGCGATTTGGTCACGACCGGACCGACGCTGACCAACGTCAACGACTTCCGGGCCATCCTCGTACTGCCCGAGGGATGAGGCGGGCCGATGATCCGGTTTTCGCCTGATGCAATTTTCCGGACCGGCGACTAAGTTGGAAACATGCAACGCAACCGGAAAGTCAAGATCGTCGCGACGCTTGGCCCCAGCAGTTCGGAGGCGGCGACCATCCGCGCCCTCTTCGAAGCGGGCGCCGATGTCTTCCGCCTCAATTTCAGCCACGGCAGCCAGGACGACCACCGCCGCAACGTCGAAATCATCCGCGCGCTGGAGCGCGAGATGGGCCGGCCGATCGGGATCCTCGTGGACCTGCAGGGGCCGAAGCTCAGGATCGGCCGGATCGAAGGGGGCGAGGTCCGCATGGAGACCGGGGCCGGGTTTCGCCTCGACCTCGGCGATCGGCCCGGCGATAACCGCCGCGCGCCCCTGCCCCATCCGGAGGTCTTTGCCGCCATTCATCCGGGCACGGAGCTTCTGATCGACGACGGCAGGCTGCGCCTGCGGGTCGAGGACTGCGGCAAGGACTACGCCGAGACCACGGTGGTGACCGGCGGGCCGCTCTCGGACCGCAAGGGAGTCAACGTGCCCGGCGTGGTGCTGCCGATATCGCCGCTGACCGACAAGGACCGCGACGACCTGCGCTTCGGGCTCGACCTCGGCGTCGATTGGGTCGGCCTGTCCTTCGTGCAGCGGCCGCACGACGTGGCCGAGGCCCGGCGCCTGATCGCCGGGCGGGCCGCGATCATGGTCAAGGTCGAGAAACCGGCGGCGGTCGCGCAGCTGTCGGAGCTGGTCGAGCAGGCCGAAGCCATCATGGTGGCGCGCGGCGACATGGGTGTCGAGATGGCGCCGGAGGTCGTACCGGGCCGGCAGAAGGAGATCATCCGGGCCTGCCGCCTGGCCGGAAAGCCGGTCGTGGTGGCGACCCAGATGTTGGAGTCCATGGTCCATGCCCCCGCGCCGACCCGCGCCGAGGCCTCGGACGTGGCAACCGCCGTCTACGACGGCGCGGATGCCATCATGCTGTCCGCCGAAACCGCCTCCGGCGAGTATCCGGTGGACGCGGTCACCATGATGGACCGCATCGCCATCCGGACCGAGTCCGACCCGTTCTACCGGCCGATCATCCACGCCCTGCACCCGGAACCGGAAGCGACCGCCCCGGACGCCATCTCGGCGGCCGCGGCACAGGTGGCGACCACCATCAGGGCGACCGCGATCGTCAGCTACACCACCTCGGGCTCGACGGCCTTGCGGGCCGCGCGAGAGCGGCCGGACGTGCCGATCCTGGTGCTGACCTCCAAGCGCGAGACCGCGCGGCGGCTGGCGCTGACCTGGGGCGTGCACTGCGTGCACACCTCGGATGTGAGCTCTTTTCAGGAAATGGTGCACAAAGCCTGCCGCGTCGCGCTCGGCGAAGGCGTCGTCGGGACCGGCGACAAGGTGGTGATCACCGCCGGCGTGCCCTTCGGCACGCCGGGCGCGACCAACGTGCTGCATATCGCCTGGGCCGAGCGATAGGGCCTAGGCCGCTGGCGTCAAACGATCCGGAAACCGCCTAAATCTCCCGGTTTCCGAGGCGGTCGCGGATCACCTCGGCGTTGTGGTTGGCGCCGGGCAGCAGGGGGTGAATCTTGAGCGCCGCCTCGAAGGAGTCGAGGGCGAGTTCCTCTTCGTCGAGTTCGATGTAGACCAGGCCGCGGCCGGACAGGGCGCCGAAATGGCGCGGCTCCAGCTTGAGCGTCCGGTCGATATCGCGCAAGGACTCGCCGTAGTGGCCAAGCATGTAATGCACGGTGGCGCGCTTGTTCCAGCCCTCCGCGAAGTCCGGCGCGATCTTGACCATCTGGTCGAAGGAGCGCAGCGCCGCGCGGTAGTCGCGCCGGGTCATCGCGCCGATGCCCTGCTGCATCAGAAGCCCCACGACCTCGTCGTCGGAGTCGATCCAGATGGCCCAGATGGCCGCCTCGATGCCCCGCGCCGCGCGGGCGTCCGGGGCCGTCTTCAACCGCGCGAAAAGGCCGTCCAGGCGCGCATCGGTCTGGTCCGCCGCAGCCGGCGTGCCGGCGAGCGCCAAGAAAAACAGCAAAGCTATTGCCGATACGATCCTCACCGCCCTAAGTATGACCCAAGGCGCGGCTCCGCCCAAGGGCGGAGGCTGCGCCCCGCTATCACATTTCGATGAGGGAGGTTGGCGCCGATGCCGGCCAGCAGCCACTTCTCGGCCGATTACAGCGAGGCGCGGGCGAAGTTCCTGGACGCCGGCCAGGCGGCCCGGGCGCGAATCGAGCATTACCGGAGTCCGGTGCGGGGGCCGGCGGGCGAGGAACTCTTTACCGATACCGCCTGGGTCGGGCCCGCGGCGGCCGCGCGGGTGCTGGTCACCATCTCGGCGACCCACGGCGTGGAAGGCTTCTGCGGCTCCGGCGTGCAGGTCGGCTGCTTCGAGGCCGGCCTCTACAAGGAACTCCCGGCGCGCACCGCGCTCTTGCAGATCCACGCGATCAACCCCTATGGCTTCGCCTGGCTGCGCCGGGTGACCGAGGACAACGTCGACCTCAACCGCAATTTCATCGACCATGGGCAAGCCTATCCGGCGAACCCGGGCTACGAAGAACTGGCCGAGGTGCTCTGCCCGCCGGAGTGGAACGATTCGGTGATCGCCGAGACCCGCGCCGTGCTCGAGGCCTATGCCGAGGAACACGGGCCCCGCGCCCTGCAGTCGGCGATCACCGGCGGCCAGTACAGCCATCCGGACGGTATCTTCTTCGGCGGCCACGCCTATACCTGGGCGCACGATACGCTGCTCGAGATCCTCACAAAGCGCCTGGGCAAGGCGCGCCATGTCGCGGTCATCGATTACCACACGGGGCTCGGGCCCCGCGGCTACGGCGAGCGGATCTGCTGCCATGGGCCGGAGTCGGCGGGCCTGGCCCGCGCCGCGCAGTGGTACGACGACGACATCACCTCGCCCTACCTTGGCTCTTCGACCTCGGTGGAGCTGACCGGGGTCAACCTGTCGGGAATCGAACGCGCCCTGCCGCAGGCCCGGATGACCGGAATCGCGCTGGAATACGGCACCCTGCCCACCGAGCAGGTGAAACTCGCGCTGCGCGCCGACAACTGGCTGCACGTCCATGGGCGACTCGATTCGAAGAAGGGCCGGACCATCAAGGCGCAGATCCGCGAGGCCTTCTACCAGGACGCCGACGACTGGAAGGAGATGGTCTGGGCGCGCGCCGTCGAGACCCAGCGCAAAGCGCTCACGGGACTCAAGGAAAGCTGACCGGCATCGGCCGAGCGTTTCGGCATCGCTGCGCCAAGGGGAACACTTGGCCGACGGCCGGCGTTACTGCGGAGTAGACGCCGTAGGGCGCACGCGAATCCGGGTCGATTTGCCTGCAAGCGTCGCGTTCTGGGCTTGAAACGTTATTATGATTTTTATAAAATAATATATGATTATGATAATGTGAGGTTCCTATGACCAAGCCCTTGAAAGTGCGGAAGTTCGGGACCTCCCTTGGGCTCGTGCTGCCCAAGGAGGTGCTGGCCGAGCTGGGGGTCGGCGAGGGCGACATGCTCTATCCGGTGCGCACGCCGAACGGGGTGGAGCTCACTCCCTATGACCCGGATTTTGCAGAGGTTTTGGAGGACACTCTCGACTACATGCGGCGTCATCGGAACGCAATGCGTGAGCTTGCGAAACGGTGATTGAACCGAAATGGCTGACGGTCCAGATGGTCCGGGCCATTCATGCCCGGGCCGTGGCTGTCTTTGGCGGCTCCCACGGTATTCGTGATGCGGGCCTTCTAGAGAGTGCCCTGGAGCGGCCGCGGAACCTTTATGCCTACGGCGAAAACCCTTCACTTTTTGAGCTTGCCGCTGCCTACTGCAGTGGCATCGTGAAAAATCACGCTTTCGTCGACGGCAACAAGCGCACGGGCCTTCTATCGGCGCGCGCATTCTTGTTTCGCAACGGTTACCTCTTTGAACCCGATGAGGCGGACGAGGTGAAGACTATGGTCGCCCTCGCGGCCGGAGAGATCGACGAACGCGATCTTGCCGGGTGGTTGTCCGATTATTCGACGCGCAGGCGCGACCGGCCGAACGCGCGATGACTGCGGACAGCCGAAATCACAAGACTTGTCATTTCGTGCATGAACGCGGGCTACTGCGCCGCCCGGGCGCCGGAGCTCTGGGCGCGCGCTTCGGCCGGGTCCGCCCCCTCGAGCGCCCTGGGCGGCGGCCCGCCGGTTGCCCAATCGAGCAGCTCGACGCTGTGGACGACGGGAATCGCGGTGCCATTCGCGAGCTGGATCAGGCAGCCGATGTTGCCGGTGGCGATCACCTCCGGGCCGACGCGCGCGATGTTGGCGAGCTTGCGCGCGCGCAGGGCATTCGCGATCTCCGGCTGCAGCAGGTTGTAGGTCCCGGCCGAGCCGCAGCAGAGGTGACCCTCGGGAATCTCCTTGACGGTAAATCCCGCGGCGACGAGCTGCGCCCTGGGCTCATGCGTGATCTTCTGGCCGTGCTGCATCGAACAGGCGTTGTGATAGGCGACGACGAGCCCGGTCTCGCGGGCCGGCGGGATGAGCCCCAGCGCGTCCAGGAACTCGGCGACGTCCTTGGCGAGCGCAGCGATCTTCGCCGCTTTCTCCGCCCAGGCCGGGTCGTTGCGCAGCATGAAGCCGTAGTCCTTGACCGTGGTGCCGCAGCCCGAGGCGTTGATGATCACCGCATCGAGCCCGGCATTTTCCAGCTCGGCGGTCCAGGCGGCGATGTTGGCCTTGGCGGCCTTCAGCGCCGGGGCCTCGCGGCCCATGTGGTGGGCGAGCGCGCCGCAGCACCCCGTCCCCTCGGCGACCACCACCTCGACCCCGTGACGGGTGAGCAGCCGGAGCGTCGCCTCGTCGATTTCGGGGGCCAGCACCTGCTGCACGCAGCCGGCCATCAGCGCAACCCGGGCCCGGCGTGGCCCCTCGGCGGGATGGACCCGCGGCCGCGCGGCGCGCGCGGGCGCCGGCACCGCCCGGGGCGCGAGTTCCATGATCACCCGCAGGCGTGCGGGCAGGAGCCGCGCCAGGGGCCGGGCGAACCGGGCGCCGAGCAGGGCCAGACGGAAGCGCGCCGGGCGCGGCAGGACCCAGGCGAGCAGCGCGCGAAAGGCCCGGTCGGCAAGCGGCCGGGTGTAAGTCTCCTCGATGTACCGGCGGGCGTGATCGACCAGGTGCATGTAGTGCACGCCCGAGGGACAGGTGGTCATGCAGGAGAGGCAGGACAGGCAGCGGTCGATGTGGGTCACCACCTTCGGACTCGCCGGCTTGGCGTTCTCCAGCATGTCCTTGATGAGATAGATGCGCCCGCGCGGGCTATCCAGCTCGTCGCCCAGCAGCACGTAGGTCGGACAGGTCGCCGTGCAGAAGCCGCAGTGGACGCAGGCGCGCAGGATCCCGTTCGCCTCGGCGATGTCCGGGTCGGCGAGCTGCGCCAGGGTAAAGGTGGTCTGCATAGCAGGCCCCGCCGCGCGGCCCTACACGCCCGCATACATGCGCCCGGGGTTGAGCACCCGGTTCGGGTCGAAGCCGGCCTTGACCCGCCCGGCGAGCGCCGCATGGCCCTCGTCCTGCGGCTGGAACACCGGCACGGCCGCGCGCAGCTCCTCGGGCGCGCGCATAAGTGTCGCATGCCCGCCGGCCTCTTTGACCGCGGCGCGTACGACCTCGTGCCCGGCCCGGTCGCCGGCGTTCCGGTCCGCGGCCAGCGCCAGCCAGATCAGCCCTCCGGCCCAGTCGTAGTAGTACAGGGCTTGGGTTTCCCGGGCGATCGCCGCGGCCACCGCGGGACCGGCCCGCGGCGGCACGGAGAGCTTCCAGACCACCCGCTCCGGGGCGGCGAGGAAGGGCTTAACGTCGCGCAGCTCGGCCCAGAGCGCGCGCGAGTCGCGGCCGTGCAGTTCCTCGGTCTCGGCCAGATCCGAAAGCTCCCCGCGCAAGGTCGCCGAGCGGTACTCGGCCGAGGGCCCCGGCCCCTCGACCCGGATCGCGGTGACCGCGCCGGCGGCCCCGGCGACATGGGCGACCGTCGAGCCGGCGGCGACCGGGCCCGGCAGATGCGCCGCGCCCGAGACCTCGTGCGCCGACAGCAGCGCCCGGGTCATGGCCCTAAGCGCCTGGCTGTCGTCCAGGCCGAAGAGCAGCACCGTGCGGGTCTTCTCCGGCGCCGGCATGACCTTGACCGTGACCTCGGTCATCACCGAGAGCGTGCCGTACGAGCCGGCCATCAGCTTGCAGAGGTCGTAGCCGGTCACGTTCTTGACCACCCGGCCGCCCGACTTGAAGGGCTCGCCGCGGCCGGAGACCGCCTTCAAGCCCAGGAAGTGGTCGCGCGCCGCGCCGGCCTTGATCCGCCGCGGGCCGGAGAGGTTGCAGGCGATGATCCCGCCGATGCTGCCCAGCCCCGCCGCGCCGCCGAAGAGCGGGCCGAGATCGGCCGGCTCGAAGGCGAAGTTCTGGTTTTTCTCTTCGAGCGCCGCCTCGATTTCGGCGATCGGCGTGCCGGCCCTGGCGGACAGCACCAGCTCCTCCGGCTCGTAGAGGGTGATCCCGCCCAGGGCCGAAAGATCGAGGCCGTTCGCGGCCTGCACCGGGCGGCCGAGGCCGCGCTTGGAGCCGCGGCCGATCACCTCGAGCGGCTGCGCCTCGGCCACCGCCCAGGCGACCGCATCGGCCACTTGGTCGGCGGTTTGCGGCTTGAAGGTGGTTGTCATAGGTCAGAACCGCGGCAGGTCCGGGAACGGCAGCCGACCTCGGCTGATATGCATGCGGCCGAGCTCGGCGCAGCGGTGCAACTCGGGGAACATCTTGCCCGGATTGAGCAGCGAATCGGGATCGAAGGCGCACTTGACGCGCTGCTGCTGCTTCAGGTCGGTCTCCGAGAACATCGCGGGCATGAGGTCGCGCTTCTCGACCCCGACGCCGTGCTCGCCGGTCAAGACCCCGCCCACCGCGACGCAGAGCTCGAGAATTTCCGCCCCGAAGTCCTCGGCCCGTTTGAGCTCGCCCGGCCGGTTGGCGTCGTAGAGAATGAGCGGGTGCAGGTTGCCGTCGCCGGCATGGAACACGTTGGCGACGCGCAAGCCGTATTTGTCGCTCATCTCGCGCATGCGGGCGAGCACGACGGGCAGCTGGCTGCGCGGGATCGTGCCGTCCATGCAGTAGTAGTCCGGCGAGATGCGCCCGACCGCAGGGAAGGCCGCCTTGCGCCCGGCCCAGAAGATCAGCCGCTCCGCCTCGCTGTGGCTGGCCCGGCTGGTCACGGCGCCGTTCGCCGCGGCGATCTCGGAGACCCGGGCGATCAGGTGGTCGACCTCGACCTGCGGGCCGTCCAGCTCGACGATCAAGAGCGCCTCGACGTCCAGAGGATAGCCGGCGTGGACGAAGTCTTCGGCGGCGCGGATCGCCGGCCGGTCCATCATCTCCATGCCGCCCGGGATGATCCCGGCGCCGATGATCGCCGCCACGCAGTCGCCGGCCTGCTCGGCGCTCGGGAAGCCGAGCAGCAGGGCGCGCGCCGCCTCGGGCTTCTTGAGGATGCGCAGGGTCACCTCGGTGACGACGCCGAGCAGGCCCTCCGATCCGGTCATCAGGCCGAGCAGGTCGTAGCCCCCGGAATCCAGGTGCTTGCCGCCGAGCCGGAGCACCGTGCCGTCGATCAGGACCATTTCGAGGCCGAGCAGGTTGTTGGTGGTCAGCCCGTATTTCAGGCAGTGCACCCCGCCCGAATTCTCGGCCACGTTGCCGCCGATGGAACAGGCGATCTGGCTCGAGGGATCGGGGGCGTAATAGAAGCCCTCGTGCTCCACGGCCTCGGTCACGGCCAGATTCGTGACCCCGGGCTGGACCACCGCACAGCGGTTCTCGAAGTCGATCTCGAGGATGCGGTTGAACTTGCCCAGGCCGAGCAGGACTCCGTCGGCCAGCGGCAAGGCCCCGCCGGAGAGCGAGGTCCCGGCACCCCGCGGCACCACCTTGATGCCGTTGTCGCCGCAGTACTTGAGGATAAGGCTGACCTGTTCGGTGGTCTCCGGCAGCACGACGATGAGCGGCACCTGCCGGTAAGCGGTCAGACCGTCGGTTTCGTAGGCGCGAAGCTCGTCCTCGTCGGCGATCACGCCCTCCCCCGGCACGATCGCGCGGAGCGCTTCGACGATGTCGCGGCGCCGGGCCATAACCGCCTGATCGGGATTGGGCATGCGCATGTCGGCGCGGTTCCCCTGGAACCGGGTTGGGGCCTCGGGCGCGGTCCGTCCCCGCAAGACAGGGCCGACCCCCGATGACGGCGCCAATTGGTAATACCAATCCGTGAAATTATGAGCCCTGCCGCCGCCGGGGTCAATGCCATCGGCCAAAGAGGTGATGTATCAGATTTTGTGTCAGGGATGAGGAAAGGGGGTAGGCCCGAGGTTTGGTTGAAACCCGGGAAAGGCGCAACCCCGATGTCACGGACCGCGACGATCGCAAGCTCGCCGCAGGCCTTGGCCGCGATCGAGGAGATGCCGGCCGAGGGTTACGCGTGGGGCAAGGACGATCGCTTGGCCGGCCGCGGGGTTTCGGCCGAGATCCCGGAAGGGCGCATGGTCGAGGCGATCGACCGGCACCTGGAGGAGACGGCCTGGCGCGGCGCGGCCGACCGGCGCAACGGCTACGACATCCGGCACCTGCTGACCGGGCTGGGCCTGATCGAGCTTCATGTGCCGCGCACCCGGCGCTTCAACCCGGTTGCCATGGTCCAGG
>JBHIDD010000036.1:0-13247 GCA_046759925.1 Kiloniellaceae bacterium | reverse complement strand
CGTGGGGGTCCTCCTCGTGCTCGTCGCCTCCGGGGTCTTCGCCTTCTTCCGCGGCTTGGTCCACGAGCTGCTCGCGGTCGTCTCCTGGATCGGGGCGGCGATCGTTACCTATTCCAGTTTTCCGTATGTCAAGCCGGTGGCCCACAATTTCAAATCGGTGCCCCCCCTGATCGCCGAGATCGGCGCCGGCGTGTTGATCTTCCTGGCCGTCCTGGTGATTCTTTCGGTCCTGACCCGGATCCTCTCCCGGAGGGTGCGGCACAGCAGCCTGGGCGCGCTCGACCGCTCGCTCGGCCTGGTCTTCGGCTTCCTGCGCGGCGCCGTGCTGGTCTGCGTCGCGTGGCTGGCGCTGATCTGGATGCTGCCGCGCGAGGACCACCCCGACTGGATCACCGAAGCGCGCAGCCTGCCGCTGGTGCAACGCGGCGGCACGATCCTGGTCGACCTGATTCCGCCGCGGCTGCGCGGCGAGGCGCTCGGCGCGCCCGACGGCAACGGCGCCGACCGGCTGCGCGAAACCGAGAAAAGTTTCCAGAGCCTGCTGAACCCCGTGCGGAAAGGCGATGCGCGCGCCGGCGAACCCGGCTATAACGAGCGCATGCGGGACGACATGCAGCGGGCGATCGAGGCGGCAACGCAGGGGATCGTCGGAGCCGAGGAGCCTGTCCGATGATCGCCGGCCATCCCTTCGACCCTCACGACGAGACGGACAAGCTCCGCGAGGCATGCGGCGTGTTCGGGATTTACGGCCATTCCGACGCCGGGCCACATACCGCCCTTGGCCTGCACGCCTTGCAGCACCGCGGCCAGGAGGCGGCGGGCATCGTCGTCTACGACGGCAAGCACTTCAATACCCACCGCGACCTGGGCGTGGTTGGCGACATCTTTTCCAGCGAACAGGTCATGGGCCGGCTGACGGGCCATGCGGCGATCGGCCACGTGCGCTATTCCACCGCCGGCGAGACGGCGCTGCGCAACGTGCAGCCGCTGTTCGCCGATCTCCAGTCCGGCGGCTTCGCGCTGGCCCATAACGGCAACCTGACGAATGCGCTCACCCTGCGCCGCCAGCTGGTCGAGCGGGGCTCATTGTTCCAATCGACCTCGGATACGGAGGTGATCGTCCACCTGATGGCGACCAGCGAATCCCGCAATGTCGTCGAGCGCATGATCGACGCGCTGCGCAAGATCGAGGGCGCCTACTCGTTGGTGGCGCTCACCGAGTCCTGCGTCATCGGCGTGCGCGACCCGCTGGGCGTGCGGCCGCTGGTCCTCGGCCGGCGCGGCGATGTCCACATCGTCACCTCCGAGACCTGCGCGCTGGACATCATCGGCGCCGCGTTCCTGCGCGACGTCGAAGCGGGCGAGATGGTGGTGCTCGACGAGTCCGGGGTGCACAGCCTGCGCCCCTTCCCGCCGGCCAGCAGGCGGTTCTGCATCTTCGAGTACATTTACTTCGCCCGCCCCGATTCCGTTCTCGAGGGCGCCAGCGTCTACGCGCGGCGCAAGCGCATCGGCGTGGAGCTCGCAAAGGAAAGCGGGATCGAGGCCGACGTCGTCATCCCGGTGCCGGATTCCGGCGTGCCGGCGGCGATCGGTTATGCCGAGGCGGCGGGCATCCCGTTCGAGCTGGGCATCATCCGCAACCATTACGTCGGCCGGACCTTCATCGAGCCGGCGGAGCAGATCCGCCACCTGGGGGTCAAGCTGAAGCACAGCGCCAACCGCGCCACCCTGGAAGCCAAGCGGGTCATCCTGGTCGACGATTCGATCGTCCGCGGCACGACCTCGGTCAAGATCGTGGAGATGGTGCGCGCGGCCGGCGCCGCCGAGGTGCACATGCGCATCGCGGCGCCGCCGACGGCGCACTCCTGTTTCTACGGCATCGACACGCCGCAGCGCGGGGAACTGCTGGCCTCGCGCATGGACGTCTCGGCGATGGCCAGCCACATCGGGGTCGACAGCCTGGCCTTCGTCTCGATGGACGGACTCTACCGCGCCATGGGCGAGCCGGGGCGCGATAACGAAAACCCGCAGTTTTGCGATGCCTGTTTCACCGGCGATTATCCCACGCAGCTCACCGATCACGACAGCAGCGACGATCCGGTCCAGCTTTCGCTGCTCGCCGAACTGGCCTGAGGCGGCAAGACAAGCGGCCCGGCGGCCGCCGCCCCGGCCGCACCGAATTTGACGTTGATCTTCCGGCCATGATGGGACGATTCCTCGACGCCGGCGTCTCGGTCACGGGCGCCGGCCTGTTCTCACAGTTTCCGGCGTTCTATCATCACTACCTGCAACGCCTTGGCGGCCGGCTCGATCAGGCGCGGCTCCAGGCCGAGCGGATCGAAGAGGCGGCGGGCGCGGAGGGCATGCGCGTTGCAGACTACATCGAGGTCTTCCTCAAAAGCAGCGAATCCGCGCACCGGCGCCAGGGCGGCGTCATGCTGCAAGAGATGAGCGATCTGGAGCGTTTGCGGGCGGCGCTCGACGCGCTCGCCGGGGCGCGGCCTTTGGAACGGCCGCTGCGCTTCGCCGAGCACATGGATCCCGAGCTGGCCGAGGCGACGCTGCAAAGCTTCAACCCCGGCCTGCCGCTCACCCCGGAGGGCTTCGTCTATGCCGCCGCCGGGCTGCTCACGGGCCTGCTGCTGCTCGCCGGGGGGCGGCGGGCGCTCAGTGGCCTCGGCCGGCGCCGCCGGAGCCGGGCGTGAGCGGCGCCGGGGTGGCGGGCCGTCTCGCCGGGCGGATCGCGCTCGTCACCGGGGCCTCGCGCGGCATCGGCGCCGCCGTGGCCAAGCGCTTCGCCGCCGAGGGCGCGCAGGTCGTGCTTGCCGCCCGCACCGTGGGCGGGTTGGAGGAGGTCGACGATGCGATCCGACAGGACGGCGGCCAAGGGGCCATCCTGAGGCCGCTGAACCTACGCGACTTCGAGGCCATCGACCGGTTGGGCGCCGCGCTCCACGCGCGCTTCGGCCGGCTCGACGTCCTGGTCGGCAACGCAGGCGTCCTGGGGACGCTCGCCCCGGTCGGACACATCGGGCCCCAGACCTGGGCCGAGGTCATCGACGTGAACTTGACCGCCAACTGGCGCCTGATCCGCAGCCTGGACCCCCTGCTGCGGCAGTCGGAGGCGGGCCGGGCGATCTTCGTCACCTCCGGCGCGGGCTCGAGCGTCCACGCCTATTGGGGCGCTTATGCGGCCTCCAAGGCGGCGCTCGACATGCTGGTCAAGACCTACGCCGCGGAAGTTTCCAAGACCAAGGTGCGTGTGAACCTGGTCAACCCCGGGCCGATCCGCACCGCCATGCGCGCCCAGGCGTTCCCGGGCGAGGAGCCGCTCGGGTTACGCCCGCCCGAGGCGGTCACCGATTGCTTCGTCGAGCTCGCCGCGCCGGACTGCGAGATGAACGGCGAGGTGGTGGAGGCGGCCTGAAGGATCCGCGCCCTAAGCCTTCTCCGCATACGGGTTCCGGCCCTTCTTCAGGTGGATGCGGATGGGCGTCCCCGGCAGGTCGAAATCTTTCCGCAGCGCGTTTTCAAGATAATGCAGGTAGGAGTCCGGCAAGGCTTCGGGTTTCGAGCAGAAGATCGCGAAGGTCGGCGGCCGGGTCTTGGCCTGGGTCATGTATTTGAGCCGGATGCGCCGGCCGCCCGGGGCCGGCGGCGGATGCGCCCCGGTCGTCGCGGCCAGCCAGCGGTTGAGCGCGGCCGTCGCGACCCGCCGGTTCCAGACGTCGTAGGCGGCGAAGACCGCATCCAGCAGGCGGCCCAGGTTCTCGCCCTTGAGTGCCGAGATGGTCACCACGGGAAGCCCCCGGGTTTGCGGCAGCGAGCGCTCCAGGCGGTCGCGCAAGCCCCCGAGCGCGGCCGCGCGGTCGCGGCAGGCGTCCCATTTGTTGACCGCGATCACCAGCGCCCGTCCTTCCTCCACCACTTGGCGGGCGATCGTCAGGTCCTGCTTCTCCATCGGGGTCGCGGCATCGACCAGGAGCACCACCACCTGGGCGAAGTCGATCGCGCGGCGCGCGTCGCCGACCGACAGCTTCTCCAGCTTGCCGGTGACCTTGGCCCGGCGGCGCAGGCCGGCGGTATCCACCAGCCGGATCGGGCGGCCCTTGTGCGACCACTGCACCGCGATGGCATCGCGGGTAATCCCGGCCTCGGGCCCGGTCAGCACGCGCTCCTTCCCAACAAGCCGGTTGACGAGAGTCGACTTGCCGACGTTGGGCCGGCCGACGACGGCGAGCTGCAGAGCCTTGTCGGGCTCGCCCGCGTCCTTGGCCGCGTCCCGTTCCCCTGCTTCGATGTGGGACTTGACGACGTCGTAGAGGTCGCGCAAGCCCAGGCCGTGCTCGGCCGAGACCGGCACGGGCTCACCCAGACCGAGCGAGAAGCCCTCGATCCGGCCGGCTTCGCCCGCCTTGCCCTCGCATTTGTTGGCGATAAGCGCGACCGGGGTGCCGCCGCGCCTTAGCCAGTCGGCGAAATGGGCATCCAGCGGGGTCACCCCGGCCCGCGCGTCGATCAGCAGGAGGGCAAGGTCGGCCGCGGCGACCGCCCGCTCGGTCTGATCGCGCATGCGCGCCTCGAGGCTCTCGTCGTAGGCCGCCTCCAGCCCGGCGGTGTCGATCGCCGTGAAGCACAGATCGAAGAGGCGCGCCTCGCCTTCGCGCCAGTCGCGGGTCACGCCGGGCTCGGCGTCGACCAGCGCCAGGCGCCTGCCGACCAGGCGGTTGAACAGGGTCGATTTGCCCACGTTGGGCCGGCCGACGATGGCGACTGTGAAACTCATGGCGGACCCTTCGGCGTCCGGGCAGCGGCGGCGCCCTCAACGCATGGCGATCAGGCGCCCGCCCTCGGTCAGGAAGTAGAGGCTGTTGCCGGCCACGACCGGCGGCACGGCGATCCCGTCCGGCAGGTCGATCGCGCCGAGCACCTCGCCCGTATAGGGCGAGACCGAGAGCGCCTCGCCGTGGGATCCGGCGAGGATCAGGCGGTCGCTGGCCAGCACCGGCCCGGTCCAATGGATCGGACCTTCCTGGTCCTCCGGATCCTGGTAGCGGGGCAAGGGCCGCACCCAGCGGATCCGCCCGTCGCCCCGGGTCAGGCAGACCAGTTGCGAATGGTTGGTCAGCACGAAGACGAAGTCGCCGCCGACCCAGGGCATTTCGATGCCGCCGAGGTCGATCTCCCAGGCGCGCAGGCCCTGGCGCAGATCGATCGCGACCATGCGCCCGGAATGACTGACGGCGAAGACCATGCCGCGGTCGATAACCGGCGTGCCGCGGATATGCGCCAGATCCCCCAGCGGGTCGATGCGGGTCACCGAGGCCAGGCTGTCGCTCCAGAGGACCCGGCCGGTTTCCGCCAGCAGCCCGAAGATCTCGCCCGAGGAATAAGGCGCGACCACGGTCGAGCCGGCAACCGCCGGGCTGGCGCCGCCGATCAGCCCGGTGCTCTCCTGAATGCCGGTGTGGCGCCACAGCCGGCGCCCGTCGGCGGCGGAGAGTGCGATGGTCCGATTGTCCAGGGTCACCACGAAGACCCGGCCGCCGGCCACCGCCGGCGCGGCGCGCATGGGCGCCGGCACCCGCTGCGCCCAGACCACGGCGCCGGTCTCGGCATCCAGCGAGAAGACCCTGGCGAAACCGGTGGTCACGAAAATGCGCCCGGCGTCATAAGCGATGCCGCCGCCGAAAAAGCCGTCATCCTCGTCCTCCGGCTCGAGATCCACGCGCCAAAGCCTGCGGCCGTTCGCGGCCTCGAAGGCGGTCACGACGGAAAGCGAATCCATGGTGAAAATCACGCCGTCCACCACCAGCGGCTGGGCGAGCAGTCGACGCTCGTCGCCCGAGCCGGCGCCGACGTCGTTGCTCCAGGCCTTGCGCGGCGCCTGGCCCAAGGACAGGTGATACATGGCATGGGCCGCGCTGCCGCCGAAATGGGTCCAGCCGGGGTTGACGTAGGGCTCCGACAAACGCACCCGCAGATCGGCGACGCGCGGATCGGGCTCGAGCCCCCGGCTGAGCGCGAGGATGGCGATCCGCTGGCCCGGAAGCCTCTCTGCCTCGGGCGGATCAAAGAGTCCGAAGGGATCGAGGCTTTCGCAGGCGGCCAGGGGCAGAGCGAGGCCGGCCAGCAGGAAGAGCCGGAAAATTCGCGTCCGCATGCTCAGTCCTTGATCGCCGCGAGTATCTGCGTCGCGCGGGTGCGGATGCCCGACGGCGCGGCCCGGTTGTCGGCGATCGCCGTGTACAGCTCGCGCGCCGCCTGCCGGTCACCGCGGCGCAGGGCCAAGAGCGCCAGCAGTTCCTGCGCCGAGGCGCGGAACGGCTGACCTTCCGCGGCCAGCGGCTCGAGCCGTGCCCGAAGGGCCGCCGGATCGCCGTCGTCGAGCTGATGAATGACCGACAGCAGGGCGGCGACGCCCCGAAAGCCCGGACCCAGGACCGAACTCTCGGCGATCCGGTCCCAGATCGCGATCGCGCCCTCGAGGTCGCCGCTCTCGGCGAGCAGCCGGGCCTCCTCGAAGGCGGCCAACCCGCCGTAGCCGCCGTCCCCGGGCCCGGCCAGCCCGGCGAGCGACTCGAGCGCCGCGGCGCTATGCCCCCCGGAGGCCAGGTCGAGCGCCGCCGCGAACTTGTCGGAAAGCTCGCTGCGCCGCCCCAGGTCGTACGCCTGCCAGCCCTCGACGCCGGCCACCCCCAGCACCAGGGCGACCACCACACCGATCACGTAGTGGCCGTACTTTTTCCAGAGCTTGGCAACGTTTTCGCGCCGAAGCTCCTCTTCGACTTCCTTGAAGATGTCGGTCACGGACGTGCCCTTGGCGCCGGTTCGGGGGGCGCTAACATAGCCCGGGTTCACCGCGTTGATAAGGGCCTTCACCGACTCGTTCAAGCGGGGGCCCCACCGCCCGTTCTCCGGTCGCCGCCGTCCCGAACCGGCCGGGCAAACCTGAGGACAAGGCGCTCAGGCCGCCTGCCACTTGATCGAACAGCCCATCGAGGGGATCTGGTCGACAGGGCCCTCGCCGGTCTCGGCGATCCGGGTCATGGCCTCGTAGAGTTCGCGGCGGGCGCCCTCCACCAGGGTCGTTTTCGACTCGTCCAGGCGCCCCCGGTACTGCAGTTCGAGAGCCTTGTTGAAGCCGAAGAAATCGGGCGTGCACACCGCCCCATAGGCGCGCGCCACCTCCTGCGTGCGGTCGATCACGTAGGGGAAGGTCATCCCGTGCGCGGCGGCGAAGGCCTTCATGTTCTCGAAGGAATCCTCCGGATAGGCCTCGGTGTCGTTGGCCATGATGGCGATCGCCCCGATGCCCCGCGGCTCGAGATCCGCCACCTCGCGGACGATGCGCCCGATGACCGCCTTCACGTAGGGGCAGTGATTGCAGATGAACATGACCAGGGTGCCGTTCGGCCCCCGTATAGCGTCCAGGCTGTATTTCTTGCCGTCGATTCCCTCGAGATCGAAATCGACCGCCCGCCAGCCGAAATCGCAGACCGGTGTCACCGCCGCCATGGCTTGACCTCCCAGATAAAGTCCCGTGATCCGGCGCCCCCCGAGTTTTCGGCCCGAGGGGCGCGGCTAACCCTTTCTTTACTCGCAAAGCGGAGACTTCGGGTCAAGGGCGCCGGCACAGGCCGTAAGGCGGCCGGCGCCCCGGCCAGGACCGGCGAGCAAGAGCCAAAACCCCTGTGGATCAAGGCTTTAAACGGTTAACGGTTCGGGCCCGAAGGAGTCAAGGTATGACGCGAATTGCGGTCTTCTCGGCCATGATGCTGGGCCTTTCGGCCTGTGGCTCGACGGCCGGCGTGGTCATGACCGGCGCCAGCCTGGCCACCCTTATCCATACCGACAAGACCGTCGCCGACCATGCGCTGAGCTGGGCGCGCGAAATGGACTGCTCGCTGCTCCATGCCGCCAAGAACGAGGACTACTGCCGGCCGCGGGGCGGGGACGCGGCGCGGGCGCAGATCGCGGTCATGTCGGCGTCGCTCTATTGCTACCGCACCCTGGGCGGCGTCTCGTGCTACGACCGGCCCGATTACACGGCGAGCAGCCAGACGCGGGTGAACTTCGCCTATGGCCTCATTCCGCCCAGGGCCGATTCCCCGTTGGCCGCTTTGCCGGCGCGTTGATCCGCCTGAATCGGCGCCGCAGCGCTCGACGGCGCGGCCAATTTCGGGAAAACTGACGCCGTATCGACGCGACGAAACGGGGAGACCCGCGCGTCCCATGGCCAAAGTCTACCCGCTCGACGAGGTTCGGAAATCCGCCAGGGCAACCTTCTTCGACCGTAACGAGTTCAGCCAACTGCTCTCGCTCTACAGCCGCCGGGTGGCGAGCGGCGAACGGCGCGACTACGCCATCGAGCAGCGCGGCACAAGCGCGGTGTTCTCGGTCTTCCGGCATAGCCACGATGCGCCGTTGTTCAGCATCGCCAAGCAGGTGAGCGGTCCAGGCCGCGGCCGGGACTACGAGGTGCGCAGCGGGCCCGAGACCTTGAAACAAGCCAAGACCAGGAGCGAAGCGCTCTTCGAGCGCAGCCTCCGGGTCGTGTCCTGAGGCGGGTACTCATAAAGAGAGTTGAGGTTGGGATTTGGGCTTGCCTCCCAAGGTCCGCTATGACCCACAGCGGACATTGCGCGCGATAAGGGCTGGCTCTATTTGAAATCGGCAGTTAGGGCTAGCTAGACAACCGAGGTGTACCGAATCTCACCAGGGATTTTTAGACCTCACGATGCCAGGCGCGAAATTCTCGGCGCCGTATTTTGACAGCCGCCTCAATGACACGCTGTGACGAACTCCTGAGAGGACTTTGTGCACAAAATGTTGTGTTTGGCCTCAGCGAGCTTTGCTCAGTTGTGCACCTTGGTCGCTTTCCGAGCGTGCTGGTCGTTCGCGATTGGGTTCGTTCTTCCGTGCCTGCTCTGGGTGAGCAATTTCATCGTGGGCGGACAAATGGTCCAACGCCCGGCGTAGTATGGCCGCCGCCGTGCCCCGGTCATCTGCGGACATCGCGTCGAGATCAAGGTCTAGCTTCACGTTCGGGTGGTCTTCGCGGAAGTGCTTTGGCTCTTTGCCAAGATTCTCGTAAGTATCTATGACTTGATAGGTGGCGATCGGATAGGCAATGCCCTTAACGTCAATATGGCCGCGTTCTTCGCAGTGGATTTGGTCGCTGACATGCGCGAACGTTTCATAGGAGATGAGTATGTCTCCCGGTGTGGCTGAGGTTTCCAGCCGAGAGGCAGTGTTCACGCCGCCACCGATTATTGTGTAGTCCATTCGGTCCTCGCTGCCGAAGTTGCCGACAGTGCAATAGTCCGTGTGGATCCCCATCCGGCACTGCAAAGGTTTCTCTATGCCCGAATCTCGCCAGATGCGTTCGAGGTCGTGCATCCTTTTCCGCATGGCGATGGCCATCTTGACGCAGGCGAGCGCATCTTCCTTGATACCTTTCGTCTCGGGATCACCGAAGAAGATCAGAATCGCGTCGCCCACGTACTTATCGACCGTCGCGCCGTGATCCAGAGCGATCTGGGACATCTCGGTGAGATAGTGGTTGAGCAGCTGGGTCAGCTCTTCCGATTCCAACTTGTCCGCCGTCTCTGTGAAATCTGCGATATCGGAGAAGAAGACCGTCAACTTCTTGCGGTTGCTGGCGACCTTGACCTCCTGCTTGCCGCTGAAGATCGAATCGTAGACCTGGGGCGAGAGGTATTTGGCGAGCTGGTTCGAGAGTTGCTCCAGCGCGTTCGACTTCTCGGCAAGTTCCTCCTCCCGTTGCTTCAGGTCCGTGATGTCCGCGTATACGGCGACCGTGCCGCCGTAGTCGGTCTTGTGCTCGCTGATCAGAATCCAGCGACCGTCGCCGCGCTGCTGAAGGTGAGGCTCTCCCGGATTGTGGTGCTTGGCCACGCGTTCAGCCACCCACTCGTCAACGCGGCCCTCCGCTCCCGCAATGAGTCCCTGCTCAGCAGCCTTCCGGATAATTGTTTCGAACGTCATTCCCGGCGCGATACTTCCTGCTGCGCCCGGGTAGAGCATTTCCTGGTACCTGGAATTGCAAAGTTCCAACCGATCCTGAGCGTCGTAAAATGCGAAACCTTCCGATGTGTTCTCTATTGCATCGACGAGCCTTTGCTGCGCCTGCTCGATCTCGCGGAGGTTCTTTTCCTCGACCTCAATCGCAGTGTCACGGAATATGGCCAGCGCCTCGGCCATGCGGCCGATCTCGTCCCCGCCACCTGGCGGCATCTGTGCCTTCAGATTGCCGTCAGCGATCGCGCGCATGCTGTTGCTGAGCGCTGTCAGGCGGGCACCCAAGCTGTGCCGGACATACATCCAAACGATCAGCAGCACCAATACACCCGTCGTTGCTGCGGCGGCCAAAGTCCACCCGCTGGTCGCCAGGGAACGCGCAGCCGCGCCCGCCGCCTGTGCGCTATCGGTTCGCGTGGCTTGGACGATCCTCGTGGCCGTCGCACTCAGCTCCTCGATCAGGCGAAGACTTTCGCCCAGAGATTGTCTGCCACGTGCGATCGCCTGTAGTTCCCTTACGCGTATGGCAAACAGGTTCAAATCGCCATTGCCTAAACTGATCAAGTGGCGCGCCGATTTGATGGCCGGCGACATTGTCGGATCGCCTTCATATTTGTCGAGGATGCCATCGAACTCACGGACGGCGCGTGCAAAATTCACCCGAAAGGTGTCGAGCTCGCGTTCGGATTCGAGCAAGGCTGCCGTGGTCAAGACGCCGGCGATGTGGTTGCCGAGGGCTTCCAGCTTCTGCAGATCACCTATGCCGATCAGGCCTTCCGTTGCCATGGTGTTCAATGTTTCGGACACATACTGCTTGATGTCGAAGCCCTCGGTTGCCGTGCGCCCCCGGATCAGCGTGATCAAACGATTGAGCGTGCGGTCCAAATCGGCCTCGAGCGTCGCGATGCCCTTCGCTTCACGGTCAGTCGCTGGTGCTTCTGTTGACCCTACTGCCGCTTCGTCGGCCGCCGCGAGGTTCTGCAGCCGCCGGTCGAACACATTTCCGTCACCGACGCCGAGGCTCGCCACCTGCTTAAAGATGTGCTTGACCGGTTCTATGTCGAGAAATTCGGCCAGAGCCTTGTTCTGCTGCAGCGTCTTAAATTGACGGGAAGCGACGGAATTTGCGGAAACGAAGGCTTGCCACAAGCTGTCGATTTGTTCGGGCGTCGTCGCCGTTGGCACCGCACCGATCGCCTGGGCCATGTTGTTGGCCTGGACCCGAAGCAACAAGATTGGAAGCAGCCCTTTCATGGTCAATTCATTCAATCGCTTGATGGATTGATCGGTGTTTTCGATCACACCAGCGCTTGAAACGCGAAATTCCTCCATTGCGACTTCGATGATCGGCTGAATTGAGGCGTTGAACCGGACATGCTCCCCCGCTAAGGCTTCAACATTTGCATGCGATTGCTTGGCCAGCCCTAGGCGCTCTGTAACGCTCTTGGTCTGAACCACGAGCGTGGACGCGACCTTATCGGCCAGCAAGTTCATCTTGCGGATGCTCTCCGCGTCTCCGCTGAGCCGCGCCAAGTCCTCGACCGCCGCCCGCAGCTCGCTCATTTGAGCGGTCAACTCATCATGCTGCGCGGTAAGCGCGGCCTCGCCATCGGCGCCATGCAGAGCAGGCGCGGCCGCCGCGATCCGGGCGGTAAGCTCGCCGATGCGCTGAGCCGCAATGACGGACGGAACGCTGACCTCGGTGATGATCGCAAGCTTCTGCCCGATGACATCGTACGACGATTGCCCAACGACTCCGCCGACGATCGCCGCCGCCGCTACCACACCGAATGCCAACCCAAGCTTGCCACGGATGGTCTGCGGCAAGACAGCCATCCTAGGGCTCTTCGCGCCAACGGAGGTCTTACCCCTCTCGGAAGTGGCCGACCCTTTATTCCTCGGATTGGCCATTGCATCTTACAGGTTGAGCTTATAGCCCTTGATGTCGTCGGGCGTGAGATAGGCGACCCCGGGGTTCTGCATGACCTCGAGATGCAACTTGAAAACCCGGGCCGCATCCTTGTCCTTGTTCGCCCATTTGAACCACAGCGGCATCGCGACTTTTCGGAACCGAAGAACATCTTCCTCGGAGAGGCGGGTCACCGTGGTCCCTGCCTCGGCGAATTTCGACCACGCCTCAATGTTCGCTCTTTGAATACCGGTGAAGTGCTGCATCGAGTAAACCCGAACCTCGTCCGTCAGCAGCTTCTTCAAATGATCCGAAAGCCCGTTCCAGGTCTTGAGGTTGAACGAGAACGCCATGGCATCAACGGGCTGATGCAGGCAGGGAGTCGAGGCCGGTCCCATGACGATGTACTTGCTGACCTCCGCGAAGCCCAGGCCATAGTTGATCGCCGGCCCGACGAAGTCGGCGGCCTCGATGGCACCGGTCTCCAGCGCCGAGAAGACGTCGGGGCCCGGCAAGGTCACGACCCGCGCCCCGATAGCTGTGAAGCATTCCGCAATCAGGCCGCCGGGCATGCGTATCTTGAGGCCCTTGAAGTCTTCCAGCGATCTTATCGGCTTCTTGGAGTGGATCAGATTGAAATCGTGCTGGAGATGGCCAACAAAATACAATCCCTGTTTCGCCCAGAGTTCCCTTGCCAATTCGGTGCCGCCGTAGCTGTCGAACAACATGTCGTAGTGGTGCGGGTGATTCAGACCCATCGGAAAAGAGGTAAGAAATGCGCCCGCGGGCATTCGTTTCGTGGCGGCCCAATAGTTCGGCGACCAGTGCATGCCGTCGAGGACGCCTCCGGCCACCGCTTCCCCCATGTCAAAGACGCTGGAGATCTCGTTGGCGGCGAAAGGCGCGAGCGCCAGCTCACCCGCACTCCGCTCAACGATCGAGTTGCACCAGGTTTCGAAGATCTGGTGGCCGATGCCGCCGCTACTCCACATGGTTTGGACCTTCAAGGTGATCCCGGCCGCGGCTTGCGCGTTGCTGACATAGGGTGCCGCCAAAGGACTCGCTGCGACTGCGACGCCAGCAGCCCCCCCTAGCTTAAGAAAGTGGCGACGCCGGACACTTGATTGGCCTATGATCTGTCCCTTTTGCTTCAATGCTGCCGACATCTCGTCCTCCCCGTACGTTGATCCGCAGTGTCAACTCGGCAACGTTGCTCTGTTGCGGTTGAAGCCGTACCTAGAGCAGATCAAGGTTGAAGGGAATCGCAGTTTCTGATTCGTTGGTTCCACAT
>JBHIDD010000035.1:0-13355 GCA_046759925.1 Kiloniellaceae bacterium | reverse complement strand
CGGACCTCGCCCAGGATGATTCGGTCGGGCCGCATACGAAGGGCGTTCTTGACCAGATCGCGCATGCTGATCTCGCCGGTGCCTTCCAGGTTCGCCGGGCGTGTCTCCAGACGGACCACGTGCGGCTGCAGCAGCTGCAGTTCGGCGGCGTCCTCGATGGTGACGATCCGCTCGCGCTCGTCGATCAACTGGGACAGGGCATTGAGCAGGGTGGTCTTGCCGGAGCCGGTGCCGCCGGAGATCAGAATGTTGAGCTGGCTGCGCGCGGCGATCTTCAACACCGTGGCCATTGGCGCGGAAATGTTGCCCTGCCGCACCATGATGTCGAGCGTGATGCTCTTCTTGGCGAATTTGCGAATCGAGATCGCCGGGCCGTCGATCGCCAGCGGCGGGATGATGATGTTGACGCGGCTGCCGTCCTGAAGCCGTGCGTCGACCAGAGGGGTCGTCTCGTCCACGCGCCGGCCGATGATCGAGACGATCCGCCGGGCGATATTCAAGACGTGATCGTTGTTGGTGAATCGCACATCGGTCAGTTCCAGCTTGCCGCGCCGCTCGACGTAGACCTGCTCCGCGCCGTTGATCATGATGTCGGTAATGGTTTCGTCCGCCAGCAGCGGTTCCAACGGCCCCAGGCCGAGCATGTCGTCGAGCAGCAGCTCGACGATGATCTCCTGTTCCGTGGCGTTCAGGCGTAGCTTCTTCTCTGCCAGGACTTCGGAGACGATGTCGCGGATCTGGTGAGACAGATCCGCGCGCGGCAACTGCGAGGCGGCCGAAATGTCCAGCCGCTCCATCACCAAGGGCTCGATCGTGCGTTTGGCGGCCTCGACGGTCTGGGCGTGCGCCGAAGAGGTTTCCGCCTTCTTGTTGTCCTTGTTTTCAGACGGCTGCCCCGCGTCCGTCGTGGCCGTTGGCGGCCGCTTTGCCGGCTTCGGCGCCTTGGGCGGGGCCTTCGGGCTGTTCTGCAGGAGCCACTTGATCAGCTCGGCCACAAGGTTGCGGCGATCGAGCAGGTTGAGCCCGTGGGAGTCGCCTTCGGTTTCGGTTGTCACGATATGCCCGATGCGCACCGCGAGCTCGGGCCGGGGGAGAACCGATACGTCGTCCTTTTCGAAGGCGGCCAGGATCTTGGGCTTAAGATCCTCCAGATAGTTCGCCGGCGTCCCGCCCCGCTGCCGAATACCGGCCGGCTGCGCCTCCTTGACCTCGGACGAGACGGACTCTGCTCTGGCGGCGGCACCGTCCATGGTGAGCTAGCCTTTCTTGAAGACCCGAGCCCACAATCCCTTGGACGTCCCCTCCGCGACCGCCGGTCCTGCGGCAAGTTTCTCGGCGATCTCCAGCAACGTCTTGCTTGCCTTGCTGCGCTTGTCGGATTGGACCAAAGGCTTGCCGGTATTGGCGGCCTGGTTGAACGCCTTGCGATCTTCGGGGATCAAAAAATCGACCTTGTGGCCCAGGGCCTTCTGAAAGTCCGCGACCTGCATCGCCTGCTGGGATCCGCCGGTGCGGTTGGCGATCACGATGACCGGCTTGCCCAGAGCAACCTCTTCGACGCTGGTCAAAAGGCGTAAGGAATCGCGCAGGCCGGATAGGGTCAGATCGGTCACGAGCACGAGCGTGGTTGCCGTCTCGAAGACCCGCTGGCGCACCGCGAAAGCCGAGCGCGGCAAGTCGACCATGATGCACTCGTTCGTGCGCCCCAGTGCCTCGAACAGCACGTCAATTGCGTCGGGGTTGTAGGCGATCTCCTGGGCCAGCGTTTCCTCGGTGGCCATTACCGAGAACTTTTCGCTCAGTTTCGCCGTGGCGCTTTCGATGAAAAGGCTGTCGATGCGCCCCGGGCTCTCCAACGCCTCGCGCAGCCCTCGCGTGGGCTCGAGATCGAGAGAAAGGGCCACGGTGCCGAATTCCAGATCGAGGTCGATCAGCGCGGTGCTTCGCCTGTGCCCCTCGCTGATTAGCCAGGCAAGGTTGACCGCCACCGTGCTGGCACCCACCCCGCCGCGCGCGCCGATGATGGCGATGCGGTTCGCTTGTCCTGAGGTCGGCTGATCGTCCTGGGTCGGGGTGCCGGTGGGCTCCTCGGCGCGGGCCAGAGCCGCGGCCAGCGCCTTTTCGGTTACCGGCTTGACGAGGTAGTCCGTGATCCCGGCTCCGACCATCTCCCGGTAGAGGTTGATGTCGTTGATCGTACCGATGCCGATCAGGCGCGTCTCTTCGGTAAAGGCGGCGGTGAGCGACAACATGGCGGTCAGCGGCGCGGAGGAATCGCCGATGTCGACGATGAGCACCTTCGGGGTCTCGGCCTCGGCCAGGTATTCGAGCGCCTGCTGGCTGCCGCCGTCGCGCACGAAGGGTTCGTCGAAGAACTGCCGTGCGACGGACTCGACCACGCCGTGCGTCTGGTTGTCGGTCACGAAGGCGACGCACTCGGTCGCGCGGCCCTCGGGGGCTTTCGGGTCGAGAAGGTCTTCAGCCGCGCTCATTGGGTACCTTCAATCCGGAGGGGAGTGGTCTTGCCCGCGCGATAGCGCCGTATCGAGAGGGTCGCGGCTTCGCCGTCGGCCGGGCCCGTCGCGCGGCCGCGCGCCAGATCGACCGGATCGGCGATCATCAGGCCCAGGGTCGCGGCATTGGCGCAGGTATAGGCGTAGGCCGGACGGGTGGCGAACGGCGGCTGCGGCGCGCTGCAATCCGGCAGGATCACCATGGCACGGGTCACAGTCACGGCGATCCGGTCGTCGGGCTTGGCCAGCAACGCGCGCGGCCGCGTCGGGACCTCGCTGCGCAGCCCGATGCTCGCCAATTCGCCCTCAACCGCCGCAAGCCGCGCCGCGGTCAGGGGATCATGGTAGCCGCCGGCATCCCGCGGGCCGTCGATTTCGATGCGCGCGCCGTCGTGCACCCCGCCTTCCTCCAGGAACTGGATCAGAGCGGCCAGTTCCGCCTCGTCGAGCTCCGTCTCGTCGGCGTCGAACTGAACCGTGTGGACCAGGGTGATCGGCTCGACCTGGCTTTCGATCGGGCGCGGCATTTGCTGCCAGTTGGCGCTGTCGAACAGATGGCTGTTGACCGCGTCGACCGGACTCTCCGGCGCCGGTTGCAGGTGACAGCCCGCAAGCGTCCCGGCGGCGAGGAGCAGGGCGAGCGCGGCGATCCGGCCCTTTAAGTTCAGGTCTCGCATCCGGGCCTCCTCAATCCAGAATGTACCCGGCCGAAGCGGCCGGCCCCGCGGCAGAGGCAGCTGTGGTGGGGATCGGGATCGTCTTGGACAGCGCGGCAGGCCGGGCGGCTTGCCCCGCCGCACCGCCGTTCGACCTGGTCCCGATGTAGGGGTCGGTCGGCAGCGGCAGCTCGGTCGAGACCGGGCGGACCAGGTACGGCGTGACGATGATCACGAGCTCGGTCTCGTTGCGCTGGAAACTTTCGCTCTTGAACAGGGCGCCGAGTATGGGAAGATCGCCGAGGCCCGGCGTTCTATCGATCGACTCCTCCGAGTTGTCCTGCAGGAGCCCGGCAATCGCGAAGCTCTGGCCCGAAGCCAGCTCGACCGTGGTCTCGGCGCGCCGGGTCGAGAGCGCCGGGATGTCGAAGTCCTCCAGCCTAACGGCGCGAACGTCTGACAACTGGCTGACTTCCGGCCGGACCCGCAGGTTGATGCGGTTGTCGCCGACGATCGTCGGGGTGAACGACAGGCTGACGCCGAACTCCCTGAATTCGACTGTAACTTCTCCGTCTTCCTGGCTGATCGGGATGGGGAATTCCCCGCCGGCGAGGAAACTCGCGGTCTCGCCCGAAAGCGCGGTCAGGTTGGGCTCGGCCAGCACCGTGACCAGGCCGTCGCGCGCCAGGGCGTCGATAAACCCGTTGACGTCGAAGTCGCCCCGCCCGTACGTGCCTTCCAGGGTGCTGGTCGGCGCAAAGTTCGTCAACCCGGTGGTGAGCCCGAGGATGAACCTGCCCGAAAACTCGAGCTGCGCCCAGTCGAAACCGAATTGGTTGATCACCTCGCGGGAGACCTCGGCGACGCGGACCCTAAGGTTCACCTGATTGGGTTCGGTGACAGCGAGCTGGTTGATGACTTCCTCGCCCTCGGCGATGAAACGGGTGGCTAGCCGCCGGGCGTTTTCCGCATCGCTTGCCGTGGCGACGGCCCCGCTCAGGACGATGCCGCCGTCGATCGAGCTGACGCTTATCCCGCCGGCCGGCAGCAGGGTATCGAGCGCCTCTTCCAGGCGGGCCAGGTTGTGGCTGACCACCACCTCCAGGTTGGCGATGACGTTGTCATCGCGGTCCAGGGCAAAAAGGCTGGTTTGGCCGGGAGCCCTGCCGAAGAGATAGACCAGGCGCGCCGACCTGACGTTGATGTCCGCGATCGCGGGGTTCGCGACGAAGACCGAAGCGGCCGGCGTGTCGAGGCGCACGAGATGGCCCTGGTTAAGTTCGAGCGACAGGGTCTCCCCGGTGCTGGGCACCAACGTTCCGGAGAGCTGTGCCCCGGCCGGCCCCGGCCAGAGGCCGGCGACGACGACGAGGAGCAGTGCGACCAGCTTGCGGCGAGGCTCGATCATTTCTTGCTCTTTCCGCCTTTATCTCCCGGCTGCGGGGCGGCTACGATTTCGACCTGGACCTTCTGGGTCTCGTTTTTTTGGCTCTGGGTCTCGTCTTGGTTGCTTTCGGTCCGGTGGATCGCCTGAAGTTGGTTTCCGGCCCCGACTTTCAGCACCGTGGTTCGGTTTCCACGGGAGACCTGGATGACGTCCTGCTGTGGATTCGCGCGCGACCGACCCGAGCGCCGCGGGCCCGTGAGCAGCCGGCTGACCTCGGTATCCCAGGTGTGGGTCTTGCCCCGGGTGGGGTCGGGCTCGGCCAGCGGGTCGTCGGAATCTGCCAGCCGGTTCAGTTCCGCTTGGTCTTTGGCCAGGCTGTGCAGGCTGAGCGAGAGCCTGCCCAGCTCATTGCTCACCGCGAGCATTTCGGCCTGTTTGGGCGAGAGCTCGAGCGTGACGTTCTTGCCGAGTTTCGGCTCCTCGGTCTGGTCGTCCACCTGCTGATCGATCGCCAGAACGCGGACATTGGTCAGCACGGTCTCGCTCGCCTTGCGCTTGGTGCCGGCGCGTACGACCGTGTGGGTCAGGATGAGATCGACCCGGTCGCCCGGAAAAATCAATCCGGCGATGCTCGAGGTCGCGTTGACCTGGATCGCCATGGCGCGGTATCCGGGCCGCAGGACCGCCGCCAGAAAACCCCGATCCCCCGGTTTGATGAACCGCCCTTTGGTGATCGGCTCGCCCGCCGCAAGGCCCCGTCGCACGACGGCACCGACAAGGTTCGGATCGCCGTTTGGGTCGGACTCGCCGTTCCGGCCCTTTACAAGATAGCTGTCGGGCAGCGGCTCGTCCGGCCAGGCCTGCCAGCGCAGGTGGCTGTCCTTTATGAAGCTTCCCGTGGGGATGTCGCTCTCGGCCACCAGGACATAGGTCGCCGGAGCGACCGGCGCGCTTTGCACCGTCTCGGGGGGGCGTCGGCTGTCGAGCCAACTGCGGGCGACCAGTCCGGTGCCGACAGTGATCAACAGGGCCGTGGAAATGAGTAAAACATTGCGCACTGACATAGCCTTAGCTTACCCGAAGCAGTGTAAAGGCTACGTAAAGAGCGCCCACCGCAATGGCCGCTGCGTAGGGCATCGGCTGCTTTTCGAAGCCCGGTTCCGCGCCGGTCTGAAAGACCATGCTCGGAACCGGCGCGCGGGACAGGCGGTGGTGCAGCCAGAGATAAACCGCCATGATAGCTCCTGCCGCCGTCGTCCCAAGGACGAGCTGGACGAAGAGCAGCGGGCCGGCCCAAAGCGCCACGGCCGCGAAGAGCTTCGCATCCCCAGCCCCGCAGATTCGGAACGAAAACAGAACGAAGCCAACAGCCAACGCCGCCGCGGCGATCCCGAGGGCCCCGGCCCAATCCACGGAACCGGCCGCCGAAAAGGCATAGGCCGGATAGAGCAAGGCAATCGCCAGGCAGGTCCGGTTCGGGACGGTGTAGGACAGGACGTCGCTGACCGCCGCGGAAAAGACCAGGCCGGCAAACGATATGATGACCATGTCGGCGACGAGCGAGGAGGCAGCCATCGGTCACACTCGCATTGGCTCGAAATGACGAGGCCGGAGGTGCACAGGCTCCCCGGCCTCATGTCGTCGAGTTTGTAGAGACGGTTCCGGCGTTCGGGGCCGCCTCGGTTCAGGTTCGCTTCTTATTACGGCCCGGCGTTGGTGACCGCGCCGCTGAGCGAATTCGAGACAGTGCTGAAAAGGCTGTTCAGCGAATTGCCCATAGCGGTCATGGCGGCAATCGCGGCAACCGATACGAGCGCGGCGATCAGGCCATACTCGATGGCCGTGGCGCCCGACTCGTCATCGCAGAAAAACTTGAAACGCTTCAACATGATCCGATCTCCTTGCACAACGCATCATCCAGGATGAGTATTTAAACTAGAGACGTTAATAAATGGTAAAAGAATATACAGATGATAGCCTTTTCTCGAAAACTTTATGGAAACAATGTAAAGAGCATTTTATATAATGACAAAACCCGGCCTGTTCATATCTTATGTGGGCCGTTACATTGATAAGTCTCCGGCTGGATTTTGCGGCCGGGCGTCCGGCCGGTCGAATCGCGGTCCACCCTGCGGCGCACGGCCCGGCCGGCGGCCTCAACTGATCACCACGGTCGAGCTGCCCTGCAACTGAACCGGGCCGAGCGAGAGGAAGCCGACCATTAGGAAACTGAACTGGTAGCCCACCTGTACCGTGACCGAACCTCCGGAGCTGTTGTTCGGCGTAAAGGTCACGTTGATCGTGAGGTCGTTGGGATCGACGCCGGCCGCCCGGTTTTGGACGAACGCCTGGATGTCGCTCACGGTGGCCGGGCTGTTGCTCTCCGCGCCCCGGACGCCGGCATAGCGGGTCCCTGCGGTCGCGGCGTGTTCAATGGTGGAGGCCACCCACAACATCCGGCCGAAATCCAAGGTGCCCAACGTGGCGATGAAGAGAATCGGCGCCACCAATCCGAACTCCACGGCGGCGGTTCCTTGCCTGTCCTTGAGGACCGGCAGCCGTTTTGCAAGGTATCTAAGCATTTTTCGGCCGCTCCGCTTTGTCCTACCGAACCCGCATTTTGCTCGTCGAAACGATGGCTCGGGGCGAGGTCACGCCCGGATAGGGGAAGACGAGGTCTACCTGATCCTGGACCGAGACTTCGACATACATCAGATTGAAGGTTCCGTCCGAACACATGGCGGTGCAGGCGATCTCGCCGTCGGTCGGGCAACTGCAGTATTGCCGTGCGGCGATATTCAAACTGTTGTTGTTGTCGTCGGCATCGTTGCGCGCCGCCTGGATTATGCCGTTTACGTCGGTGGCGGTGCCGAAGTCCTGAGTGCCGTATTCGGCGCCCGCGCGGGCCGCATTCGAGACCGTGATCTTCCGAAGGCCAAGGCGGCCGAAGTCGAAGGTCCCCAAGGCCAGCACGACCAACATCGTGATCGCGAATCCGAATTCGATGGTCACGTTTCCCGAGACGGCGCGGGGCCACCGCCGCAATGCGGATCGCGCCGCCGCGAATGGGCGGCGCAGCATCAGGGCCGCTTTTTTTTGGGGCCTCCCGCTCGGCCGGGAATTTTCCTTGGCGCGCATGACGATCACTCCACGAGCGTGGCGGTGATGAGCAACGGATTGAAGAGGGCCGGCGAGTTTTCGAACCCGCCGATTTCGGTGTTGCCGGTAAAGATCACGGTATCGGCGATGATCAGCGAGGTGGAACTGTCAAGCGACGTACCGCCGGAAAATTTCGCGGTCTGGTTCGGGAAGTACAATATTCCCTCGAGGTGCATGTTCGCGCCGCCGGTAAGGTTATGGGTCACGTTGGGCGGTGAGTTGCGGTCATGATAGAAGAGGATACCGGGCAGCGGGCCACCGCTCGGGGCGCTGAGCGTAACGTCCGCGCCGGCGGCAATGGTGATGTTGTCGCTGGTTCCCGAATATTCCGTGAGATAGAAGCTCACGTCGGTCCCCGTAACGGTTCCCTGGGCGCCGATGTCCAATCCGGCGCCGTTGAGCACGTAGAGGCCGGGATCGAAGTTAAGGGTTCCGGAGCCAACGACTCTGATGCTGCCGCAGTAGGTGCCGGGCGTGAGCGTTACCGGCGGCCCGGGGCCCACCGTGATATTGCCTGGAAAGTCGCAGTCGTCGGTATCCTCGTCGGAATCGCCGTCGACATCGTAGCTTGGCGCGGTGACGGCACTCAGCGGATCGGCGATGGGGCTTACCCCCCCCAACGGCCCTGGGTTTATGCAGCTGCCCGAAGCGCCGCCCACGACCAGGACTCGCGTGGCGTTCAGGCATGAGCTGCCGCTCTGTGTGAGGCCGTTTGGATCATTCGAGTTCGAGAGCACGCCGCAGCCGAGGTTGACCTGGGCGCCACCGGAAACTTTTATGGCGCTCTGGGCCGTGGGATTTAACGACCAGACGCAGACGTCCATCAAAGCCGCCCTGGCGACGGCGCGGGCCGTGATCGTGGTGGCCCCTTGGAAGACAAACTGACCAAGGAGGGACTGCCCGGGCCGGGAGACGATCACCTCGACGGCATCGGTATTCCCGGCAAAGGCGCCCGAGGTCGGCGGATTGTTGACCGTAACCTGGTCGCCGTTGACGTTATGGGTGAAGCCGTTGTTCGCCGTATCGGTATTGACCGCCGCGGTGATCGCCGCCGACGCCCCGTTGGACCTCATCACCTCCAGGGCCCCTGCGATCGCCCCGGAGTCGGCGGCCGTCTGGGCGAGCCGCGAATTCGCGTACCACACCCCGATGTCGACGGAGATACCGGAAATACCAAGGAGCACCGGTAGGATCACCGCGGTATAGACGAAGACGCCGCCGGAGCGATCCTTGCAGAGCTTCGCAAGACGGTCCGCGACGAGTCGTTTCATGGCGCTCATTTCCGCACGCCTTCTCTGTTTTGTTTGATCGTTTGGTCCCGAGATGCTTGGCCAAGCAGCGCGAAGCGGCGCGGCCGCTCCAGCGACGGTGACGGCACGCCGAGTCGCCGCACTGCGTCGATTATGCGCGGTGGCGGTTAAGGAGCCGTTTACGCAAATATTGGATTTAATTACTATTCGAGGAAACTATATTTTACGAAATAACCCTTGTCGAAATACTTTATGATTTCGTCGGGTCAACGGCCGCCCCCGCTTGCTTGCGGGCGGTCCCTGCGCGGCCTAACAAAGCCTTAACGCAAATTCGGCATACCTGGCGTCCCGCGAAAACCGTCGCAAGGAACCCCACCAAAAGGGAATAAAGACCTTGGGCCCAACCGAAGGCTTCGCCGTTCCCGAGGCCGGTCTCAGCCAAAACCTGCGGCAGCCGGCCCGCGAGGGTGGGCCGGCCCTGGCCATGGCAATTCTTTTGATCCTCGTTATCCAGGCGGGGCTCGTCGTGCGCGGCGTGGCGCCCGTTCTGGACGGGATCTTGCTCGATCCCGACGGATACCTGCGCCTGGTCCGGGTGCGGAATCTCTGGCAGACCGGTGCCTGGTTCGACCCGGTCCTTGCCCGCATTGGCCCGCCCGAAGGCTTCGTCCCCCACTGGACGCGGCCCTTCGATGTGTTGCTCATTGCCGGCGCATGGCTGTTACGCCCCCTCGCCGGCTTCGAGACGGGACTGTATTGGTGGGGCGTGTTGATCAGTCCCGTCCTGCAGATCCTGTCGCTTTTGGCCCTCGTCTGGACCGCGGCCCCGGTCCTGCCTCGCCGCTGGCTTTGGCTGCTGGCTTTTCTTTTCGTGGCCCAGCCCGGCGTGTTCGCCGTGTTCATGATCGGCCGGCCCGATCACCACGGCCTTCTTGGTCTGCTCTTCATCGTGTCGGTGGGTCTGACCATCCGCTTGCTGAGCCAGCCCGACCGGGTCGGAAACGCCGTGCGGGCGGGCCTTGTCGCCGCCCTGGCCCTATGGGTCAGCGTCGAATCCCTGGTGGTCGCCGTGCTCTCGATCGCCGCGCTCGGCCTGTACTGGCTTTTGGGGGACCGGCGGCTGGCAAGGTCGCTGTTCGTTCATGCCGGCACGCTCTTCGCCGCCGTCGCGGTGGCGCTGCTGGCGGAACGCGGTTGGGGCGGATGGAACGAAGGCGAATACGACCGCATATCCGTGGCCCATCTGACCCTGTTCAGCGTCAATCTGGTGTTTTGGGCCGGCGTATTCCTGCTGGAACGGCGCGGCGTCGTCCCGGCGGGCCTGGCCCGCCGGGCCGGCTGGAGCGCACTGGCTGCGGCCGGGGCCGGGATCGTGTTGTGGGTCTTGTACCCGGGCTTTCTCTCGGATCCGCTGTCCGGTTGGGACGACCTCTATCGGACCACGCATCTGGTTCAGGTCCAGGAGATGCAGCCCGTGTTGGCCTTCGCCGGAGCGGCCGAAGGTTCCTGGCTGAACCGGGTGGCCATGCCGATATATTGGCTCGGCATCGCGGTTCCGGCCGTGCCGTGGCTCGTCTACCGCATCTTCGCCTCGCCCGCGCCGGAGCGGCGGATTTGGGTCTTCCTCGGGCTCGGCGCCGGGGTTTTCCTGCCCCTCGCCGCGGCCCAGCTTCGTTGGGCGTCCTATCCGGAAATCTTGCTTCTGCTGGCCTACGCTGGCCTTGGCGGGGCCGTTCTCGATCGGCTGGCGATGCGCCTGCCGGAGAAGTGGCTCGGCCTTGCCCGTCCGCTGCTGGTCGCGGCGCTTTGCGTTTGGGTTTTTCTGCCTGCGGCCATGTCCAAGGCAGCCGGCGTCGCGGAGTCGTCCATGGCGACCACGGCCCAATGCCCGATAAAGCCCTTGGCCGGCTTTTTGAGCGATCCGGCGGGCCTGGGGGCGGCGCCGAAGCGCGTGCTCGCCTTGGTCGAATTCGGGCCGGAACTGCTGTACCGGACACCGCACGCCGTGCTCGCGATTCCGAACCATCGCTTCCAGCCCGGTTATGCGGCCAGCTACCGGATCATGACGGCGCAGGATTACGCGCTGTCCGCGGCCTTGCTGCGCGAATTCGCGGTCGACCTGATCGTGGTCTGCCCCGGCGCCGTCGAGGATCGGTTTTACGAGAGCGAAGCCGGCGGGCGCAGCTTCCACCAGGCCCTGAGCCGGGGCGCCCAGCCCGCGTTCCTGGAGCCGGTGCCGCTGCCCGGGGGACTTTCCGGTTCCTTCAAGGTCTTCGCGCTGCGCCCGGCGGCCGATTAGCCCGGATATTCGACCGTAGTCGGTTTGGCCGGGTTTTCCGAGCGGGTTTGGCGTGATTTTATGGCCGTTTCGGCGGGCGTGGTTCGGGATGATGGCCGAGCCTGAGCTGGGCGCGGGCCTACTGGTTGCGGCATTCGTGGAATGACGCGGCCATCGGCCATAGGCTTGCCAGCCTCGATCCTCCTCAATCTAGGGCGCCCGCGGTCGCTTGAGCCGCCCCTCCACGCTTCTCCGGCCCTTCCGGTCACCGCATCAACTGCGGGTTCGCCTGGGCCACTTTCGAGAAAGCCTCAAACCGACGTTTGGTTCAGTTCGATGCGCGTCCCCCTTCCGCGCCCCACGCGGCGATGTTCGTGTCGCTTTGCAAGTCTCCAGGGCTATTCGCCCAGGACGCGCCGGCGCTCTTCGAACTCTTCCCTGTCAATCTCGCCCCCTGCGAAGCGTTCCCTAAGAATATCAAGAGGAGGCTTTCCCGGAGCAGCGTGTGGGGATGGACCATGACCAAATCCGCCAAGCCAGCGGATAGCAAGAACCGCCACCACGACAACGGCCGCGACGAAGAGGAACATCATAAGGGGCCCCAGGAACATGCCGTACCAGCCCCCATTCCACATAATGCCCGGCCCAGGGCAGTCGCCCAATCGAGCGGCCCACACGGGCGAGGATATACTGAACATCGCGAACAGGGCTGCTGCGCAAAATCCTAAACGGCTCATGTCCTCGTCCCTTCCGGTTATCCGCTTTTCTATCCTCGCAGGAATTCACGCCCCAGTCAGGCCTCATCTGGTCATTCCACTCGGTACCCGAGTCGGGCAATGGCCGCTCCGATCCGCTCGGGCGAAGTGACGTTCGAACTGTAAGCGACGCGAACGTTTTTGGTCTTCACGTCCCCGTCTACAACCCCGATACCACGCTCGATCATGAGGTTGGCCTGGATGGTCTCCACGCAACCTTGGCAGTGGATGCCCGGCACCGAGAGCGTGATTTCGGCGTCGCTCTCCACGGCCTCGGTTTCCTCGGCCCGACCTTTTCGCGGCAACGTTGCGGCATGGTTAAGCTGCGCAGGACTCCGTGTCAAAAACCGCCCGCCGAAGGAGTTGGCCAGCACGGCGCTCACGCTCAGCGCCATGGCGATCATCGCCCACGAGGGATGCACGAGCCCGGTGGTGGCCAGCGGCACGCCGACCCCGTTGAAGAAGAACGCCAGCCACAGGTTCTGGACGGTCTTGCGGTAGCTCACTCCGCCGATGCTGCGGGCGTCCATGATGGCGCCGAGGCGCGCACCCATAACGATGACATCGGAGGATTCGATCGCGATATCGGTTCCGGCCCCGATGGCGATACCCACGTCGGCCTGCATGAGCGCCGGCGCGTCGTTGATGCCGTCGCCGGCCATGACGACCCGCGCGCCGCCCTGCTTCTGTATGGTGCGCACGCGACCGGCCTTGTCCTGTGGCAGGACCTGGGCATGGACCTCCGCGATGCCGACCTCTTCCGCCACGGCTTCGGCCGTCCGGCGGTTGTCGCCGGTGAGCATGACCGGCGAGAGGCCATGGGCCTTCATCTCCGCGATGGCTTCCCGGGCGTCCGGTTTGACGGTGTCCGCGATGGCGAGCGCGCCGGCAACCGCGCCGTCGATCGCGATTAGGACCGCCGTATGCGCCTGCGCCTCGTGGTTGGCCAGGACATGCGCGGCAGCGCCGACCTCGATGCCCTGCGAAGCCAGGAACCGCGCCGTCCCGACCACCACGCGACGGCCGGAGACCCGGGCCTCGACGCCCTGGCCGGGGACCGCCTGGAAATCGCGGCTCTCCGGGACATCCAGCCCCTCCTCCTCGGCTGCCGCAACGATCGCCCGCGCGAGCGGGTGCTCCGACGCCGCCTCGGCGCCAGCGGCAAGGCGCAGGACATCGGCGCGCGCGCAGCCGTCGACCGGCTCGACCGCGATCAGCCGAGGCTTGCCTTCGGTGATGGTGCCGGTCTTGTCGAGGACGACATGGGTTATGTCCTTGAGGACCTGGAAGGCCTCGCCGGAGCGGATCAGGATGCCGCGCTCGGCGGCCATGCCGCCGCCGCGGATCAGCGCCAGCG